>CAZAIE010000329.1:0-7372 GCA_964485035.1 uncultured Myxococcaceae bacterium
AGGGAAATGAGCGGGGCGGCAAGTTGGGGGGAGCTCATGCGTACGGCTGCATAGCCCTGGTCCCGGAGCCGGGCAAGCACCGTCGCTGAAACCAAATTCCCAGGTGCCGGATACGGGACGGGAAACGCTGGCCCGACCGCTGCCTTCGGGCTAGATAGGGCCGCCCATTTTTCTGGAGTCTGGAGAGACCAATGCCCCCCATCGTCTCCGTCCGCAGCGTGGTGAAGGACTACAAGCTCGGCAAGGTCGAGGTCCACGCGCTCCGCGACGTCAGCCTCGACGTGCAGCCTGGAGAGTTCCTCTCCATCGCCGGGCCGTCCGGCTCCGGGAAGACCACCCTGCTCAACCTCATCGGCTGCGTCGACACGCCCACCTCGGGCCACGTGGAGGTGGCGGGTAAGGACACGCTGAAGCTGAGCGAGCGGCAGCTCACCGACCTGCGCCTGCACAACCTGGGGTTCATCTTCCAGAGCTTCAACCTGGTGAACGTCCTCACCGTCTTCCAGAACGTCGAGTTCCCGCTGCTGCTGCGCGGGCAAACCAGCGTGCAGGAGCGCCGCAAGCGGGTGATGGAGCTGCTCGAGCAGGTGGGGCTGCAGGAGCACGTGAAGCACCGTCCCAACGAGCTGTCGGGCGGCCAGCGCCAGCGCGTCGCCGTGGCCCGTGCGCTGGTGACCCGCCCGCAGATCGTCCTCGCCGACGAGCCGACCGCGAACCTCGACTCACAGACCGGCAACAACATCATCGACCTGATGCGCGAGATGAACCGCAAGCAGGGCACGACCTTCATCTTCTCGACGCACGACCCCAAGGTCATGGCCCACGCGAGCGCGGTGGTGAAGCTCGCGGACGGGCAGATCGTCGAAGCCTCGTCGGGCAACGGCGCCCAGGCGACGCCTGCGCCCGTGGCCGCCGTCAGCCCCATCGTGGGAGCGCCCTGATGAGACAGCTCGAGATCCTGGGCATCATCATCCAGATCGCCCTGCGCAACCTGTTCGCGAGCCGGCTGAAGACGCTCATCGTGGGCTTCATCATCTGGGTCGGCGCGATTTTCATCGTGTTTGGCGTGTCCCTGCTGAACTCGGTCGTGCAGGGCATGGAGAACTCGATCATCGACTCCGCCGCAGGCCACCTGCAGGTCTACAACTCGAAGTCGAAAGACGACCTGTCCCTCTTTGGCGGGATGATGGGAGACGCGGACCTCGAGCCGCTCGAGGACTTCTCGAAGGTCAAGCGCCTCCTCCTCTCTGTCCCCAACGTGAAGACTGTCATCCCACAGGGGATCGCCCAGGCCTTCGCGTCCTCGGGGAACCAGTTCGACTTCGCCCTCGCGAAATTGAGGGACGCGGCACGGAAACGAGTGGCAGGAGAGGAGGTTCCCAGCGAGCAGTACGCGGCGCTCAAGGACCACGTTCGTCAGATGATTGCCCTGCTGGAGAAGGACACTGCCTCCCTCTCGCAGATGGTGGACGAGAAGGCGATCGATCCCCAGGCCCGGGCAGACCTCCAGCGGGCGTCTCAGGATGGGTTCTGGAACGAGTTCGATCAGGCGCCGCTCGAGTCCCTCGAGTTCCTGGAGAACAGGATCGCGCCACAGTCCGTCGACGGCGACTTCCTGCAGCTTCGCTACATCGGGACGGACCTGGATGCATTCCTCCAGACGTTCGACCGGCTCCGCCTCGTGGAGGGCGAGTTGGTCCCCAAGGGGCAGCGCGGCATCGTCTTCCCGAAGCTCTTCTACGAAGAGATGGTGAAGCTGAAGACCGCCGCACGCCTGGACAAGATCAAGGAAGCCCGCGAGCTGAACCACAAGCGGATCGCCACCGACGACGAGCTCAAGCGGGCGGTGAAGGAGAACGTCACCCAGGTTCGGGAAATCGTGATTCAGCTCGACAGCCTGATGCGCCAGGAGATGGTGGCGCGTCTACAGCGGGGGCTGGGGTCCCAGGAGACGGACGTCTCGAAGCTCCTGGCCTCACTGCTGGAGACCGATGATACGAACTTCGACGCCCGCTATCGGCTGTTCTACGAGCAGGTCGCCCCCCTGGTGAAGCTGTACCAGGTGAGCCCGGGCGACACGATCACCATCAAAGCGTTCACCCGGTCCGGCTACATGAAGTCTGTGAACGTGAAGCTCTACGGCATCGTCACCATCAAGGGGCTCGAAAAGGCCGGGTTCGCGGGAATGATGGCACTGGTGGACCTGATGACCTTCCGCGACCTGTACGGGTACATGAGCGCAGAGCAGGTCGAAGAGGTGAAGAAGCTGAAGGCGGCTTCCGGGGCCCGGGAGGTCAAGCGGGAGACCGCCGAGGCAGACCTGTTCGGCAGCGACGCAGTCGTGACCGCGCCCTCGACCACGAGCGAGTTCGACGAGCTGGAGGCACTGCGCGCCGCAAGGAGCGCGCCCACGACGGCCCGGGCCTACTCCACCGAAGAGATCGAGCAGGGGGTCGCATTGAATGCAGCCGTCCTGCTCCACGACCCCTCCCAAGCGAAGCAGACTGCTGAAGCCATCCAGAAGGCCGCTGAACAAGCCCACATGGACCTCAAGGTGGTCGACTGGCAGCAAGCGGCAGGACTGGTGGGCAAGCTCATCCTCGTGCTGCAGGCGGTCCTGCTCGTGCTCTCGCTCATCATCTTCGTCATCGCACTCATCATCATCATCAACTCCATGGTCATGGCCACCCTCCAGCGGGTGAAGGAGATAGGCACGCTCCGGGCCATCGGCGCGCAGCGTCGGTTCCTGGTGGGCATGGTGACCATCGAGAGTGTCGTGATCGGTCTGCTGTTCGGGCTGATTGGGGCGGCCACCGGAGCTGCGCTCGTCGCGCTCGCGGGACGCATCGGGTTCCCCGCCTGGAGCCAGGAGACCTTCTTCGTCTTCTCTGGTCCGCGCCTCCACCCCTGGCTCTCTCCGGCCAGCGTGGTGCTCGCGCTCGGGGTGGTGCTGGTCGTCAGCATCCTCGCCGCGATCTACCCAGCGATTCTCGCGACCCGGGTCACTCCGGTCGAGGCGATGCTCTCGGAGGACTAGACCCATGGCACTCATCGACCTCCAGATCGCCGCCCGAAGCCTTGCTCAGCACCGCAAGCGGTCCCTGTTCCTCGGATTGGCCACGGGCAGTGTCACCGCCCTCCTCGTCCTGCTTGTCGCGTTCACCGACGGCCTGCAGGAGAACCTGCTCAGCAGTGGCACGACGCTGATGACCGGCCACGTCAACGTGGGTGGCTTCTTCAAGGTCACCGCAGGGACCTCCGCGCCGCTGGTGACCGACTACCAGACGGTCCTGAGTCAGGTGCGGCCCCTCATCCCCGAGCTCGACTACGCGGTCGCGCGCGGGCGCGGGTATGCGAAGGCCGTCGCCGAGACCGGGTCCATGGACCTCGTGCTCGGTGGACTGATCGTCGAGACCGAGGATGCCTTCAAGAAGGTGATCTCGCCGGTCGAGGGGAAGGTGGACGACCTTGCCAAGCCGGGCACCCTGCTCCTCTTCCAGTCCGAGGCCAAGCGGCTAGGGGTGCGCGTGGGAGATGCTGTGACGCTCTCCGCCCCAACCTACCGGGGAATGGCCAACACGGCAGATGTCAGGGTTGCAGTGATCGCCAGGGATGCCGGCGTGATGAGTTACTTCAACGCCTACGTCCCCTTCTCAACCCTCCAGTCGCTCTATCAACTTCGGGAGGGCGCGACGGGGGCCATTCACCTCTATCTCAAGGACCACCGCGCTTCGCTCCAGGTCGCGGAGCGCCTCCGGGAGGCTCTCACCGCCAAGGGACACCGCGTGATGGACCCCGACCCGCAGCCGTACTGGATGAAGCTGATGTTCAAGGTCAACAAGGAGGATTGGACTGGGCAGAAGCTCGACGTGTCCACCTGGAACGACGAACTGAGCATCGTGAAGCCGACCATTTCGATGGTCGAGGGAATCACGGTGCTGCTGCTCTTCGTCCTCATCTGCATCGTGAGCGTGGGGGTGATGTCCACCATGTGGATCGCCATTCGTGAGCGCACCCGGGAGATCGGCACGATGCGCGCCATCGGGATGCACCGCCGTCGGGTGCTGCTGATGTTCCTCACAGAAGCATTCCTGCTGGGGCTGCTGAGCACCGTCGGCGGTGCCCTGCTGGGTGCGGTGGTCGCCACGATGTTGAACGCCCTCCAGTTGACGATGCCGGAGGTGACTCAGGCCATCCTCATGAACGACCGGCTATACCTCGCGGTGCACCCTGGCACGCTCGTGTCCGCGAGCATCACGCTCACGCTCGCCACGACCCTCGCCGCGCTGATCCCCTCGTTCTTCGCCGCTCGCCTCAAGCCGATCACCGCCATGCACCACATCGGGTGAACCCATGAGAACGCTCAGCCTCGCCCTCGCCCTCACCGTCCTCCTGGCCTCGCCGGAAGCTGGCGCGCTGACCCAGGAGGAGGCGGTCAAGCTGCTGCAGACCATCGACCACAACCAGCGCAACACCGGCGACTACAAGGCGCTGGCGTACATGGAGCAGAAGGAGCGCGACAAGGCGGACGTCGTCTACGAGGCGGTCATCTACCGCCGCGACGCCGACGAGAAGCTGATGATCATGTTCCTCAAGCCCAAGACCGAGGCGGGCAAGGGCTACCTGCGCATCGACAAGAACCTGTGGATGTACGACCCCTCGGTGGGCAAGTGGGAGCGGCGCACCGAGCGCGAGCGCATCGGCGGGACCGGCTCCAGGCGCCGCGACTTCGACGAGTCGCGCCTCGCCGAGGAGTACACCCCCGAGTTCAAGGGCGACGAGAAGCTGGGCGCCTTCAAGGTCTGGCACCTCAAGCTCACGGCCAAGGAGGGCATCGACGTCGCCTACCCGGTCATGGAGATCTGGGTCGACCAGGCGACGAACAACATCCTCAAGTCGCAGGAGTACGCGCTCTCGGGCCGGCTGATGCGGACCAGCTACACGCCGAAGTGGCAGAAGGTCTACAGCGAGTCCAAGAAGGCCGACACCTACTTCCCCGCGGAGATGCGCTTCTACGACGAGGTGGACAAGGCGAACTCGACGCTGGTGCTGCTCAAGTCCGTCGACCTGCGCCCGCTGGACGCGAACCTGTTCACCAAGGCCTGGCTGGAGAGCAAGAGCAAATGACGCGCCCGCTGCTCGCCGCCTGTCTCGTCCTCGCCTGCGCCGTCCCCGCCGTCGCGCCTGCCCAGGCGCGGCCCGACGAGGACGCGCTGTTCGGTGCGCCCGCTGCAGAGCCCGCGAAGCCCACCGCCGAGCCTGGCTCCCGTCCCTCGGAGGACGCGCTCTTCGCCCCGGATTCGCCCGCCACCGACGCCTCGGCCCAGCCGACGCAGGGCAGGCCCGACGAGGCCGCGATCTTCGGCGGGGGGTCCCAGACCCCCGCGCCGGACGCCAACAAGGAGATCGTCCCCGAGGACCCGCTGCGCATCGGCGGGCAGCTCTACCTGCGCGCGGCCACCTCCCTGAGCACCGAGGTCCCGCCCTCGAAGTGGACCTTCTCGGTGCCCTCTCTGCTCGACGTCTACCTCGACGCGCGGCCCAACGAGCGGGTGCGCGGCTACGCGCTGGCCCGGCTGCAGTACGACCCGACCATCCCCGAGGCAGGCAGCACGCCCTTTGCCACCGGCGAGCAGCTCGCCGTGCTGCTGGACCAGCTCTGGCTGCGCTTCGACATCGGCCGGTCGGTCTTCGTCACCGCGGGGCGGCAGCACGTGAAGTGGGGCCCGTCGCACTTCTGGAACCCCACCGACTACCTGCACCAGGTCCGGCGCGATCCCCTGGCGGTGCTGGACCAGCGGGTGGGCACGACCATGCTCAAGCTGCAGGTGCCGTGGGAGAAGTACGGCTGGAACCTGTACGCGGTGGGGCTCTTCGAGGACGCCATCGCGGACCGGACGCTGGCGCGGGTGGGCGGGGCGCTGCGCGTGGAGGCGGTGGTCGGGCCCGCGGAGATCGGCCTCGCGGCGCTGGTGCAGAAGGGGCACAACGCGCGGCTCGCGGCGGACGTGAGCGCGGGCCTGGGCCCCATCGACGTCTACGCCGAGGCCGCGGTGCGCAACGGCTGGGAGACGCCGCTGTGGCGCCTGGCCGCGAGCGCCGACCCCACGCTCGGGCCCCCCGGCCTCTACGAGCAGTACAAAGAGGACGGCTGGGTGGTGCAGGCCTCGGGCGGGGTGAGCTGGGCACTGAGCTACATGGACGTGAACGTGCTCACCTTCGGCGCGGAGTACTTCTACAACCCGGTGGGCGTCTCCGACTCGAAGCTCTACCCCTGGCTGCTCTCGCAAGGCGCGTACACGCCCTTCTACGTGGGCCAGCACTACCTCGGCGTCTACGGGATGCTCTCGACGCCGGCGTCGTGGCGCAACCTGAGCCTGGTGCTCTCCAACATCGGCAACCTCTCGGACCGCTCCTTCGTGGCGCGCCTCGACGTCTCGTTCGTGGTGCTCACGCACCTGCGCATCGAGGCATTCACCGCGTGGCACTACGGCCACAAGGGCGGCGAGTTCCGCTTCAACCTCGACGTCCCCGCCACCGAGACGACGCCCGGCTACTCGATGCCCACCCCGCTCGCGGAGTTCGGTCTGGGCGTACGCGTGAGCATCTGAAGCGTGGGCTGCTGACCTGGGGTGGCCAGGCTGGCCTCCCCCGCTACTGCTTCGCCTTTTCTTCCTTCGAGACCAGCAGCGCCACGAAGGCGCGGAAGTACTCGACGGCGGAGAGCACCGAGGCGACGAGCGAGAACCAGAGCATCCACGTCCCGACCCGGTTCCAGTTCACCTCGAAGCGCAGGAACAAGAGGTCGATGGTGTACGTGTAGTGCATCAGCAGCGAGATGATCGCGGTGAGCTGCAGCGAGGTCTTCCACTTCCCGCCCTGCCCCGCGGCGATGACCATGCCCTCGCTCGCGGCGATGGTCCGCAGCCCGGTGACAATGAACTCGCGGGCCAGCAGGACGATGACCAGACCGCTGGCCACGCGCCCCAGCCGCACCAGCATCACCAGCGCCGCCATCACGATGAGCTTGTCGGCGAGCGGGTCGAGAAACTTGCCCACCACCGTGACCAGGTTCTTGCGGCGCGCGAGCCAGCCGTCGATGACGTCGGTGATGGAGGCGGCGGTGTAGATGGCCGCAGACCAGAACGAGGAGACGGGGTCGCCGTAGAAGGTGAGCAGGACGAAGAACGGGATCACCAGGACCCGCGCCATCGTCAGCATGTTCGGCAGGTTGAGGAACTCGTCCTTCAGGGTCTTGCGCGCGGGCCGCTTGGGGGCGACCTCGCCGGGGACCTTCGCGCTGGGTTCGGTGGCCACGGGATCCTCGGCGCCTACTGGGGCGGGGGCTTGGGCGGGCTGAGCAGCGCGTACC
>CAZAIE010000330.1:0-7361 GCA_964485035.1 uncultured Myxococcaceae bacterium
CCCACACACCGTCTGACCTCCACGCATTCCATGGCGAACTCGGTGACCAAAGAGAGCGGCGGATGCTACCAACGCCAACCCGGCGAAACAACGCGGGTTCCCGCGCAGAGCAATCGATTGACTGCGCATTTCGGGTGTCGGATAGTGGGCCCCGCTGAACGACCTCATCTGCGGATGTGGGCCCATCGACCCCGTCCAGGAGCCCGCGATGCCCGGCACCGACAAGCGCAAGCAGTCGCTCTACTTTCCCGAGGACATGCTGAAGGAGATCCAGGAGGAGGCCAACCGCCAGGACCGCTCCCTCTCGTGGATCGTGCAGCAGGCGTGGCGCATCGCGCGCACCGAGATCACCCGGTTCCCGTCGGTGAACGACGTCATCGGCGGCGAGCGCTCCGAGGACGACCCCCGCGAGCGGCCGGAGTAGCTCCCCGCCCCTTTGCAGGACCGAGGCCGCCGGCTCGCGCTGGCGGCCTTTCTGCGTGCGGGCTCAGTGACAGTCGGTGAGGAACACCCGGGTTTCGGGCACCGCGGCCAGAGGGGTCGACTCGGGGTAGGCGGACTTGAACCGCGCCGCGATGATCTCGAAGTTGAAGGCGCCGGCGGAGACGTAGTTGGTCTTCGGGTCGTTCTTGTTCACCGCCTTCAGGTCCACGAAGTTGTCGTTGCCCTCGAGCAGGAAGCTGTTGATGGCCACGCGGACGGTCTCCGTCTCGGACGGTGGATTGAGCGGCACGTCGAACTCCGTCCCGCCACGCCGCTTGATGGTGATGCGCGTGATGCGCTGACCCTCGCGGTCGCGGCTGCCGTCGGACTTCAGGGTCTCCGCCTGACGGTTGCAGTCCGCGGCGATCGTCCCCCCGTGGATCTGCAGGAAGGCGCCCGAGGGGTTGGCTGCGCCGGAGGGGGTCATCGCTGCGACGGCGTGCTCGAAGATGTTCTTGAGCTGCTTGTGGGTGACGCTGACCACGACCACCTGGTCGTCGAAGGGCAGCACCTCGCGCAGCACCTTGCGCTTCACCGGCCCCTTCTTCACCACCTCGCGGGACACACACACACCCTCCGAGCGGATGGAGCCGGCGTTCTCCAGCCCCAGGTCCGGGCGCAGGCGCGAGTCCATGGCGTCGAACGCGTTGTAGTAGGACTCGGCGACGAGCTGGCCGATGGAGTTGTCCTTGACCCGGACCTCGGCCTTGAGGGTGCGGACGTCGCCCCCGAGCCAGCCTGTGACCTCGTCCGGAGAGGTCACCACCGGGGAGCACTCCTGGTTGTAGGCGACGAGGTCGCCACAGCCCGCGAGAGCCAAGGTGGCGAGGAGCAACGAACGGAGGGAGGCAGTCATCGGGACCTCTAGAAGCGGACGCGGACGGTGAAGTGGGCGGAGGCGCCCTCGCGGGGCAGGAGGCCGGAGAGGCGGCCGCTGTCGGGGCGGGGCACGTCGTCCTTCAGGTCGTAGTTGAAGACGTTCTGGGCCGAGAGCGCGAGGTCCAGGTGGTCGAAGAGCGGCTCGGTGCGCAGCTGGGCGCCGAAGAGGATGTAGGCGGGGATGGTGTAGTGGCGCAGGACCTCGAGCTTGCTGCGGCCGTTGTTGCGGCGCTCGGCCCCGGCCTGGCCCAGCACCGAGAAGTTGAGGAAGCGTCCGAGCGGGATCTGCGCGGCCCAGTTCACCCGGTACTGGGGGACGTCCGTGAGGTACTGGAAGCCCTCGGGGGCGGCGAGGTCGTTGGCGCGGAAGTAGGACGCGTTCAGGAAGGTGTAGGCCCGGCTGGAGACCTCGTAGCGGATCTCGCCCTCGGCGCCGAACACGCGCACGCCCAGCGCGCGGTTCTGCAGGGGGATGATGTTGCCGGTGGTGTCCACCGCCATGATCGGGTCGGAGAAGTTGTTGAAGAAGCCGTTGAGGCGCAGGCGGACCTTGTTCTCACCCACCGCGGTCGCCACCTCGAACCCCGCCTCGATGGTGTCGATGATGGCCGGGCGCAGGCTGGGGTTGCCCTCGAAGCGGCCCTGGTTGAAGTCGTTGATGGGGATCTGCTCGGAGAGTTCCTGCATGGTTGGGGCGCGGAAGGCGCGGCCGTAGAGCAGCTTGAAGTTCAGGCCCGACGCGGGCGCCCAGACGATGCCGAGCCGCGGGTTGTAGCTGGGGACGATGCGCGTCCCGGTGATGGTCATCTTCCCCGCGGTGTCCACGGTCACGTCCGGCAGCTGGGTCACGTCCACGCGCATGCCCAGGGTGAGCGAGAGCGACTCCACGATGCGCCACACGTACTGGGCGAAGACGCCGCCGGAGAGCCGACCGTTGACCTCGCCCAGGGTCTGCCGGGGCACGTAGTTGCTGGGCGCCCGAAGGTCGTCGTAGATGGTCGTCTGCTCGAAGTTCAGCTCGTAGGTGTAGGACGGCAGCCGCTCCCAAGCGCCGGAGAGGCCGAGCGTGAGCTTGTGGGCCTGGGCGATGGAGAGGTCCACCGAGGCGTCGCCGCCCAGGGTCTGGGCGGTGAAGCGGGTGCGCTCGAAGAGGCCGATCTCCGCGGTGTTGGCTCCCAGGGTGTAGCCGGCGGGGGCGATCTGGAAGAGCCGGTCGACCATCTGCTGGTCGAACGCCACGTGCACGTTGAAGGTGCCCAGCGAGAAGGGCACCTCCTCGCTCAGGTCCGCGAGGATCACGTCCCAGAGCAGCCGGGAGTCGCGGCCGAGGGTGTCGAAGAGCCCGATGAGCGCGCCGCGGTCCTCGTGGATCCAGCGGACCGCCAGCTTGGTCTGCGGACCGTTGGCCGGGGCATAGCGCGCCTCGGCGCCGACGTTGACGAAGAACGACTCGTCGTTGGTGAGGCCCGCGGGAGCGTCGTCGGGGCGCCCAGCCTTGATCATCGAGGCCGAGGCGGCGTCGCTCTGCACGGTCTTGCGGTAGCCGTCGGTCCGGAGCACGTCCGCGTCGCCGTAGAGCTGGAAGCCGGACTCGAAGCGGTGTCCGGCAGACAGGTGGCCATCGATGGTCCCGAACAGGCCGCCGTTGACCGCGCCCTCGATGGTGTCCCGGCGCTTGGAGACCACGTTGACCACGCCCAGGAACGCGCCGGCGCCGTAGAGGGCCGACCCGGGGCCGCGCATCGCTTCGACGCGCTCCACGTTCTCGGTGGGGATGGAGAGCAGCGCCTTGGAGTCGTAGGCGTTGTTCAGGCGGTGGCCGTCGTACAGCACCAGCAGCGCGGACTCGTCCCGGACCCCGCGCACGGCGACCCGCCAGAAGCCCTGCACGTCGCGGCTGGTCTCGAAGCCGGGGATGAGCTTCAGCACGTCTGGGAGCAGGCGCAGACCGAGCGAGCGCATCTGCTCGTCGGGCACGCCGGTGGCGATGGCGGGCGCGTCGGAGACCGACTGCGCCTGGCGGGTGGCCAGGGTGACCACGTCCTCGGCCCCGAAGAGCGCAAGCTCCTCGTCCTTCGCCGAGCGGCGGGGCACATCCGAGGGCTCATCGACCGGCTTCTCGGGGCGGACCGGCTTGTCCTTCTCGACCCGGTCCGGCTTGTCGGGCTTGTCCTTCTCGGGCTTGTCCGGCTTGTCCTTGTCGGGCCGGGGCTTCTCGGGAGGCTTCGTTGGCTTCACGTCCTCCTCGGGATCGTCCTCGGGCGCCTTGTACTCCCCGGTGACCTTCACCCGCCGTGGAGAGCTGGCGTTGCCGAACAGCTCCATCTGCCCGCCAAAGAAGTCGAAGGCGACGCAGTAGTACTCGACGCCGGGAGGGACGACGTCGGCCCCGGGGATGATGGCGCGGTAGAAGTCGCCGTACTCCAGCCCCAGCTCGACCTGCTTCCAGGCCCCGCCCCGCTGGCGGTAGCGGCAGCGGGCGCGGGCCAGGTCGCCGGCGCCGAAGATGTCGCCGACGATCTCCAGGTTCTTGCCCGCCTGCCCCGAGGGCGGCGGCGTGTGGAGGAACGTCATCCGCTGGGCGTCGGCGACGGCCGGGGACAGGAGCGCTGCGCAGAGCACGCCGAGCAGCGGGACGCGGAGGGAGTTGGTCTGGTCCATGAGGGGCCCGTTTGGGAGGCGTCGGATTGTCGGCGTGGCAGGAGGAAGGGTCAACCGACTTTGCGACGCCAGAGGAGCGTCAGGAGCAGTACGGCGCCCCAGAGAGGAGCGGGGCCCGTGGCGCCGCAGCCGCAGCCGCCGCCCTGGAATCGGCCGTCCGTGCCCCCGTCGACGCCAGCGTCCCGGCCCGCAGGCCCGGCATCGAGTCCGGGCGCCCCGGCGTCGGGCTCCCGGGGGATTTCCACGCACGTGCCGCTCTGGCAGGCGAGCCACGCGCCGCAGACGGCGTTGTAGTCGGTGAGCCCGTCGCAGTCGTCGTCGACGCCATTGCACTTCTCGTCGGTGGCCTCCGGCGCGTCGCAGTTCTTCCACTGGCCGTCGACGCAGTACTCGGTGCCCTTGCACGGCGTCGAGCATGGCCGGGTGATGGCCCCCTCGGGCTTGCCGTCGCAGTCGTTGTCCTTCTTGTCGCAGAGCTCGGGAGCGCCCTTGTAGACGTCGCGATCGTCGTCGTCGCAGTCGTCTCCACCCGACGCCTTGGATGCGTGGCCGTCGTTGTCCTTGTCGTCCCCCGAGTTCGGGTCGACGATGATCTCCACCCACACCTCGCCCGCGAAGGCCGTGCCCTTGTGCGTGATCGCCCAGTAGCCGCGGTACGTCCCAGGCGCAGTCGGAGCAGTCATGGGGATGGACCAGGTCTTGGTCGCGCCGGGGCCGATGGTCTCCGAGCCGCCGAGCTCCACCAGCGTCGTCGGCCCCATCGCGTCGCCCCGGGAGAACTTCCACTGGTAGCCCTCCGCCTGCGTCCAGGTGGAGGTCCCGGTGTTCTTGATGGTCCAGGTCTTGGTGAACGACTCGCCCGCCTTGAAGTGCGTGTCGTCGGGAATGGTCTCGCTGACGAACTCCGCCTTGTCGACGGTGGCGGCCGGCGGGTCGACCACGATGCTCACCCAGATCTCGTCGCCGAAGGCGACGCCGTTGCGCATCATCCGCCAGTAGCCGTTGTACGAGCCGGTCGCCTGGGGTGCGGTCATCGCCACCGTCCAGGTCTTCTTCCCACCCGGGGAGATGCTCTCGGTCGCCCCGGGCCAGGTCTGCTTGGGCGCATCGAAGTCCTGGTCGCGGATGAACGTCAGCGCATATCCCCCGGCCTTGGTCCACGTGGAGGTGCCGGTGTTCTCCAGCGTCCAGGTCTTGGTGAACTTCGCTCCCGCGGCGAAGTGCGTGCCGTCGGCGATGGTCTCACTGACGAACTCGGCGTCGTCCGAGGTGCCAGAGCTGACGCACTGGCCATTGGTGCACGACTGGTTCGCAGCGCAGGACCCGCAGGACCCGCCACAGCCATCCGGCCCGCAGGCCTTCCCGCCGCACTGCTTGGTGCAGGATCCCTCGCAGGTGGTCTCCGGCAGCTTGCAGTACGCGCCCTGCCCGACCCAGTAGGAGAGCGGGCCGCCACAGCTGCCCGAGTACGGATCGTCCGAGCCGTAGGTGGGGTCGACGACCTCGAAGTGGAGGTGCGGACCGGTGGAGTTGCCCGAGCTGCCCACCTTGCCCAGGAGCTCGCCGCAGTTCACCTTGTCCCCCACGCTCACCGCCGGGGTCCCGGCCTGCATGTGGCCATAGATGGTGACCTTGCCGTCGGCATGGCGGAGCTTCACGTAGTTGCCGAACCCGCCCCCGCAGGTGTCACCCCACTTGCCGACTGCGCAGCCGTCGTTCTTCTCGGTGACCGTGCCCGCGGCGCCCGCGACGATGGGCCGCACGCCATAGGTGCCCTTCACCCCGTAGTCGGAGCCCACGTGGCCCGAGTAGGTCACGGTGCTGCAGTTCCAGTCCTTGCCCGAGTGGTCGTAGTACGCCGTGACGTAGCACTTGTTGCTGTCCAGGCACTTGGTCGGCTGGTCGCAGTCGTCGAGCGGGAAGCGGAAGGCGGTCGCCCCGGCGACGGAGGGCAGGGCGAGGAGCCCCACCAGCAGGAGCGCGAGGCGCTTCACCGCGCACCCCCTTCGCGCTGCGCCACGCCCGAGTCGACGTCGAGACTGAAGCGCTCACCCCCGGCCTGCCAGTGAAGCACCCTGCCCTCCCAGCGAAGCTCGGCCGTGCGGCTGGGCGGCGGAACGAAGCCCAGGCCGACGTGGTTCACGCCGGGGTTCGTGAGCTGGCGCTCGCCCTTCCCGTCCAGGCCAATCCGGTAGACGCACGAGAACCCGGTCCGGGAGGAAACGAAGACCAGCGTGGACCCATCGGGAGTGAAGAGGGGGAGGTTGTTCACCCCCACGCTCGCCACCAATCGCCGCACCACCCGCCCCTCCCGATCGAGCAACTCCAGCGCGGTCCCTCCGGAGGCGAGCGGTCGACCCACCACGACGTGCTGCCCGGAAGGAGAGAGCGCGAAGTCGGGCGCCACTGGCCGGGTGAGCTCGCGCACCGAGCCCTCCCGCAGCTCCACCAGCGCCTCGCCACGCACCGCGAGCACCGCGCCATCGGGGGCGTACCGTGCGCCGCCGACCTTGTCGGCCAGGACCCGTCGGGCGTGCGGGGTGCGCTCGACCAGGATGTATCCGGTGAGCGGAGGAGTGGTCTCCGGCGCGGCGAGCAGCGTCCCCTCGAGGGTGCGGTCGCCCGCGCGGTCGAAGACCAGGATCCGCTCGGCGGGGGCGGGCGACTCGACCACGGGGCGAGGCCCCCCTGCCAGGAGAGATCCGAGGAGCAGAGACACGGCGAGCATGTGCGACCTCCCAAGAAGGCGGCATTTTACCCGAGCCCTGGCGGCACGGTGAGCCCCGTCTCCACGCAAACCTCCTCGTCCGACTCTTGATTTGAGCCTCGCTCTAGCAGACGATGTGCGCCGAATTCCGACAGGAGAGCCGATGAGCCAGTGCCCTCGTTGCCACGTCGACAACCCGCTGGGAGCCGCGACCTGCCAGGCCTGCGGTGCCAGGTTGAGTTCGTGGGGAACACAGGCACAACCTGTCGGCCCGGCGAGCCTGCGCCCCAAGGTGACCATCCGGGTGGTGCGCGCCGACGGCGGCCCCGAGGCGACCTTCGGCCTGAAGAAGGACGAGGTCATCGCCGGAACCTCGGCCGAGCTGCTCTTCATGGACGACCCGTTCGTCGCCCGGCAGCAGGCCCGCATCCGCTTCGAGGGGGCGGGGCTGATGGTCGAGGACATCGGCGGCGGCAGCGGGGTGTTCACCCGGGTCCGCGCGGAGCGGATGCTGCAGGTCGGCCAGGAAATCCGCTGTGGGCGTCAGCGGCTCATCTACGAAGTGCTCCAGCCGGTACCTCCCACCACCCCGCGCGCCTGGGGGTCTCCCGACGAAGGCTGCCGCGCGCGG
>CAZAIE010000331.1:0-7348 GCA_964485035.1 uncultured Myxococcaceae bacterium
CCAGAGACCTTCGGGACCTACCACGAGCCCTTCGTCGGCGGCGGCGCGGTGTTCTTCCGCCTGAAGGCCCTGGGACGGCTGAAGAAGGCCGTGCTCTCGGACGCCAACGCCGAGCTGGTGGACGCCTACCGGGCGCTGCGCGACGACCCGGGGGCGGTGTTCGCCGAGCTGGAGCTGCTGACCGGACGCACCTCCGAGGACGACTTCTACGCCATCCGCGCGCAGGACCCGGACGCCATGACCGTGGCGCAGCGGACCGCCCGGCTCATCTACCTGAACAAGGTCGGCTTCAACGGGCTGTACCGCGTGAACTCCAAGGGACGGTTCAACGTCCCGTATGGCCGCAACGACAAACCCAACATCCTCGACCGCGAGAACCTCTCGGCGGTGAGCCGCGCGCTGAAGAGCGTGCAGGTCGAGCACGGGTCCTTCGGTGGGGTGCTCAAGCGCGCGCGGCCGGGGGACTTCGTCTACTTCGACCCGCCCTACGAGCCCACCAGCAAGTCCGCGTCCTTCACCGCGTACGCGAAGGGCGGCTTCAGGGAAGCTGAGCAGCGCCAGCTCGCCCAGGTGGTGGAGGCGCTCTCGCGCGCCGGGGTGGAGATCCTGCTCTCCAACTCCGACAGTCCGTTGGCGCGCCAGCTCTACGAGCGGCCCGACTACGAGGTGACGCGGGTGGACGCCCGGCGTGCCATCAACAGCGTGGGAGGCGGGCGCGGAGCCGTGAAGGAGCTCTTGGTCCGCGTGCGCGCGCGCCCCGAAGAGCCTCGCGCGAGCAAGACCTCGCCGTCTCAGCTGGCCATTGCCTTCCCCGAGCGCGGGGGAGTACCTTCTTCGGGCCGCGGGCGCCCGAAGTGAGGGACGAAGCTGGAGTCCGGGCGCTGGCGGTGTGGGAGCCCGCTTCCCGACGGGTGGGCGGGCGTGACAGAGGCCAAAGCCTCATCGCCAAGGACTGGGTGGCATGGCAAAGGGCAAGGTGAAGTGGTTCAACGACGCGAAGGGATACGGCTTCATCTCGCAGGATGACGGCGGGGAAGACGTGTTCGTGCATCACAGCGCGATCCAGATGGAAGGGTTCCGTTCCCTGGCCGAAGGCGACCCGGTCGAGTACGAAGTCACGCACGGACCGAAGGGCCTCCAGGCCGCGAACGTCCGCAAGATCTGACCCCACCCGTAGGGGCCTTACGGGCGCTTCCGGCGGTCCGGGGGCGCCCGTGGTTTTTCAAGAGGCGACACCGCGATGCTCGATTCCCTGAAGAAGCAGCCCGGCAGCCTGCGCTGGGCCCCCCGTCAGCGCTTCGGCGCCAGCGAGCAGGGGCGCGCGGCGCTGGGGGCGTACGCCGAGTGCATCGCCCAGTACCAGGCCCGGGTCCAGAAGGACCGGCGCGAGCTGGAGCGGCTGCAGCAGGGCTGGGCCGAGACCTGGAAGGTGCTGCCCATCGACGCGGTGGTCCTCAGCGAGCTGGCGGAGAAGGACCGGCTGCCCCGCGAGGTCCAGGCGGCGCTCGACGACTGTGGCACCTCGCTCCGTGAGGTCCAGGCGTCGATCGACCGGCTCTTCACGGCGGGCCTGCTCACCCCCGCGGGAGGCGGTGCTCCGCTGGCCGCCAATGCCGCCGTCGACGAGCTGCTGGACGAGTAGGTCTTCTCCAACAGGCCTCCGGCGACTCCAACAGGCCTCCGGCCTCGGCTGCACCGCATGAAGCCGCGGTGCAGCGCTAGGGCCTCTGGCCATCACGCTTCCGGCGTCGGCTACGGGACCACCAGCGTCGCCGACCCCGAGATGAGCGGCTGGTTGATGTACGAGGGCGCGTAGGTCGCGGTCACCGTCTGGCTCCCCTTGCCCAGCACGGTCACCTTTCCTGCCAACGCGTTGCTGATGGTCGCGACCACCCCGGTGCCGGGGCTCGCAGGCGTGAAGGTGCAGAACGGGGTCACGTCCGCGGTGCTGTTGTCGGTGAAGGTCCCCACCACGCGCAGATGGAACGGCCCCGGACCGCTGAGCGTGAGGGTGGGAGAGGGCGCGGCGCTGCC
This sequence comes from uncultured Myxococcaceae bacterium, assembly GCA_964485035.1. GTDB lineage: Bacteria > Myxococcota > Myxococcia > Myxococcales > UBA5297 > CAZAIE01. The sequence goes on from CAZAIE010000331.1 coordinate 2,035, forward strand.
GACGGCGAGCGCCAGGGACCGCAGGTTCACGCCGTTGACCTTCATCGCCGCGGTGGCCGACTTGCCCTGGAAGCTCGCGGTGAGGGTGGCGTTCTGCGGCGGGTTGTTGGGCGCGTGGGCGAGCACCAACGGCCAGGACATGTTGGTGAACAGCCCGTACGCTACCTGCGCGACGTCCGGTGCGCTGGAGGCGTAGGTCGCCGACTCGGTGAGGTCCAGCGTGGTGCCGTCGGCGAAGGTTCCGGTCACCGTCAGCGGACTGGTCGAACCCTGGGCGAGGGTGGTCTGGGCAACCGACATCCCAAGCGTCGAGAGCGTGGTCGAGACCAGGGTCACCGGAACCGTGCGGGTAACCCCATGCATCGTGGCGCTCAGGGTGATGCTCCCCGCGGCCTTGGCAGTGACTTTGGCGCCGTCCACGTCGCGGCTCATGGCCGCGAGCGAGGCGTCCGAGGTGGAGTAGATGACCGCGCTCGGCCCGAGGTCCAGCACCGTGCCGTCGGAGAAGGTGCCCTTGGCGCGCAGCCGGGTGGTGAGCCCCACCACCAGCTTCGGGGGTACGGAGAGCTCGATGGAGGTGAGTGTGCCGGAGGTGACCGTCACCGCGGTGGTCGCGGTGTACACCTTCCAGCCCGTTGGGTCGTTGGGATCCGGCTCGGCGGAATAGGTCTTGACCTGGACGTTCGTCTGGCCCGGGGTCTGTGCGCTGACGACGCCGTTGGGGTCGATGGTCGCGACTGTCGAATTGAGGCTGCTCCACTGCGGATTCTGGATCTCCACGGCCCAGCCATCGCCGGGCGCCTTGTAGGCGAACACCCCGGCGAGCTTCGCGGCGGTGCCACGCGGGAGCACCAGCTTCGCGGGGCTTACCTCCACCCCGGTGATGGGCGAGTTGTGGACGTAGACGCTGGTCTGTCCACTCCCCGAGTCGAAGTTCACCGTGAGCCCGGCGTTGCCCGTGGCTCCGGCCAGGATGCCGAAGTAGCCGTCTAGCTTGAAGGGCGACGCAACCGTGAGATTGGTGGTCTCCCAGTTGTCCAACTCGTTCGGGATCTCGGTCACCGTGCCGTCGCTGTAGAGCCCATAGGCGCGGAAGGGGTAGACGAGGTTGGGCCTGAGGAAGGCGTTCGGGGGGACGATGGCGATGCGGTTCATCACCGGCGCCTCCACCACCACGGTCGCCGTTCCCTCGACCCCCGAGAGCTTGGCGGTGACCGTCGCGGTCCCGGCGCCCACGCCCTTCACCGTCCCGGCGATGGCCGAGCAGATCATGAAGTTGCTGGTCTCCCAGGTGCACAGGCTGGTCACGTCCTTCTGCGACCCGTCGCTGTACTTCGCCATGGCCTTGAGCTGCGCCGACTCACCCTTCTGCAGCACCACCCCGGCCGGCTGGATCTCGATGGACACCAGCGCCGCCGGGCTCACCTTCACCTGGGCGATGGCGGTCTTGCCGCCGTAGCTCGCGGTGACGTTGACCGGCCCACCTTCCTTCACGCCCACCGCCTCGTTCGCCTGCAGCCCGACCACGGAGGGATCGGCCGAGACGAAGAGGCACGAGGCCGTCACGTCCTGGTTCGTGCCGTCGGTGTAGACCGCGGTCACGGTGAAGGACTTCTTCCCGCCCACGGCCAGGGTCACGAAGGTCGGGTCGATGCGCAGGGAGTCCACCACCACCGGAGGCCCGATGGTGAGCTGCGCGGTCACGGTCTTGCCGCCGTAGCTCGCGGTGATGACCACCGGCCCGCCCTGCTTGAGGCCGGTGGCGGTGTTGCCGACGAGGTTGATGAACCCCTGGGTGTCGTTGCTGGTGAACAGGGTCTGGAGCGTCACGTCCTGGCTCGAGCCGTCGGAGAGGAACGCGCGCACGGTGAAGGTCTGCTTCTGTCCCTGGGGGACCTTCGCGGTGGTCGGCGTGATGGTCAGCGTGTCGACCTCGGGTGCGCCCACGTCCACCTTCGCGGTGGCGGTGAAGGTCTCGAACAGCGCGGTGACGGTGGACACGCCCGGGGAGAGCGCGGTGACCTCGCCGCGCGAGTCGACCCGGACGTTCCCGGGGGACGCTGACCAGGCGGCCTTGAGCGTCACCTCCACCTGCGAGCCGTCCGCGTAGATGCCCCAGCAGGCGAGCTGGCCCTTGCGGCCCGCGGGCAGCGAGAGCGACGCCGGGCGGATCTCCAGGCGCGTCAGCTTGGGGGCGTTGACCGTCACCTCGACCTTGACGCTCTTGCCTCCGAAGGTCCCGGTGACGCTCGTCTTCCCCGCGCGGTTGCCGGTGACCAGGCCCGAGACGACGCTCGCGACCGAGGGGTCGTCGCTGGTCCAGGCGGTGGTGGCGGTGACGTCCACCGAGGAGCCGTCGCTGTAGGTGGCGGTCGCGACCAGTTGCTGCGTGCCCTTGTACTCGAGGGTAGTGGGCGAGGGCCTGATCGTCAGCCGAGTCAGCGTCGCCGGCGTGACGGTGACCGTCGTCTTCGCCGTGCGCGAGAGCAGCGTCGCGGTGAGCGTGGTCTCGCCGGGGGACAGGCCGGTCACCAGGCCCTGCTCCCCCGAGGCGTTGGAGACGCTGGCGATGGACGGAGTGGCCATCGACCAGACCACCTGCCGGGTGACGTCCTGGATGCTCCCGTCGGAATAGGTCCCGGTGGCCTTCATCTGCTGGGTCGTGCCCTTGGCCAGCGTGGGGTCGAGCGGGGCGATGGCCAGCGCGGTGAGCGTCGCGGGCGAGACCACCACGGAGGCCTTCGCGCTCTTCCCTCCGAACGCGGCGGTGACGGTCACCGTCCCCGGCTTGATGCCCGAGACCAGCCCGCGCCCCGTGCCCAGCGTGGAGACCGAGGCGATGGAGTTGTCGGACGAGGTCCAGTCGGCCTGCTCGGTCACGTCGAGCTGGCTCTGGTCGGTGAAGGTCGCCTGGGCGCGCAGCGGGGCGCTCGTGCCCTTGGCCAGCAGCGTGTCCTGGGGCAGCACCTCGAGCGCCTCGAGCTGGGCGGCGGTGACCTCGAGCGTCGCCTGGCCGGTGCGGCCGTCGAGCGTCGCCTCCACGGTGACCGTCCCGGGAGCCTTCGCCTGCGCGAGGCCCTTGGACCCCTCGGCGTTGGAGAGGCTCGCGATGGACGGATCCCGGCTGTTCCAGAGCACCAGCTCCGTGACGTCCTGGTTGGTCCCGTCGGTGTACGTGCCCATCGCCTGGTACTGCGCGCTCGCGCCCTTCGGCAGGGTCTGGCGCGCGGGGTTCACGGCGAGCGCGAGCAGCGTCGCGGCGGTGACCGAGACCTTCGCGGCGCCAACGACGCCGAGATAGCTCGCCTTGGCCTGCGCCTCGCCGGGCGCGATGCCGAGGAAGCTGCCCGGCTCGGTGGTGCTCGCGGAGGCGACGGCCGGCGCGGTCGACTCCCAGGAGGCGAGGAGCGTCACGTCCTGCGGCGGGACGTCCGGCGAGTCGAAGAGCGCGGTGGCCTTGAACGCGCCGCTGGTCCCCTTGGCGAGCTGAAGGGACGGCGGGCTCAGCTCCACGGACTTGAGCTGCGCGGCGGTCACCTGTACCGCCGAGTTGCCCGACTTGCCCTCGAAGGTCGCGGTGATCGTGGCGTTCCCCGCGGAGAGACCGGTGACGAGCCCGCCTTCGACCTTGACTACGGTGGCCGCGCTGCTGGTCCAGCTCGCTTGTGCAGTCACGTCCGAGACGCTCGCGTCGTCGAAGACGGCGACGGCCTTGAGCCCGACGCTGGACTTGAGCGGCAGGACCAGCACGGGCGGGGTCACGTCCACGCGGACCAGCGTCGCGGAGCTCACCACCAGGCGGCTGGTGGCCTCCAGCCCCTGGTAGCGCGCCTTCACGGTCGTCGTCCCCGCGGCCAGGCCGCTGAAGCTGCCCTTCTCCTTCGCCTGGGCGATCTTCGGGTCGTCCAGCGACCACTCCGCCTCGGCCGTGACCACCTGCGTGGACTGGTCGCTGAGGGTCGCGGTGGCCACGAACGAGACCACTCCACCGAGGCCGGTGGTCCGCTCGGGCGGGGTCACCGCGAGCGAGACCGGGCGGGGACCGGTGACCTTCAGTGGCACCTCGGCGACGAACGAGAGCGCGCGGACCTCGATTCGGACCTCCCCCGCCTTGACGCCGGTGACGTGGGCGACGCCCTTCACCGCGCTCAGCGTGGCCACCTCGTCACCGAGGAGGGCCCAGTCGGCGCCGTCGAGCTCCTGGGTCGCGCCGTTGGCCAGCACCGCGACCGCAGTGAGCTTCAGGGTCTCGCCGATCGCGACGGACGGCTCCGCGGGGTCGATCTGCAGGCCGGTGACGGGAGGGCGTGGGGTCTTCGGTGCGGTCCGGGCGCAGCCTGCAACAGCCAGGACGGCGAGCACGAGCGCACACGCAGCGCGGTTTCGCAGCATGGGTCACCTTCCAACGTTGTCTGGGCTTGTCGAAAACTCGTCCAGCCGGCCAAGGTCCCGGATTCTGGCACAGGAAGGTGCGCAGGGCACTTTCCCGGCCGCCCTCGCGAACCCGCGGTCAGCCAAACGACGGATCGACCAGCGCCTCGAGGTCCGGGAACGGGTCTGTCTCAGCCGGGTAGTGCACCCGATGGAGGGAGAGACCTTCCGCTGGCGCTCGGGGCGGGCGCGGGTCCGCACCCGAGAGCATCCGCGCCAGCCCACACGCGTCGTAGGCCCTCACCGAATAGCCGACCGCGGCGGTGACGAGGTGGCGGACCAGGTACTTGCCGAAGCCCGCGGCGGCGAACTCCAGCGTGGTGCCGAGCGGCCCGGTCTCGTGGATCCGCGCGCGCTCGAGCCGGCGAGTGGACGGGCCGTGCTCGCCCTCGACCTCGAGCGCCGAGACGTCGGGCGCGCCTTCGAGGACCGCGAGCGCCTCTGCGAGCCGAGGGAGGTCGAGCGCGCGGTAGGGGAAGCGGTCGGAGGGTAGTCGCCAGGCCCGGGACTCGCCCGAGAACGACAGGCGGTAGCGGTAGGTCTTCCCGGTGGAGGACCAGTGTGCGTGGAAGGTGGTCCAGGTCTCCCGGAGCGCCAGCAGCCTCAAAGTCGAGGGGAGGTCATTGGCGAGCACGGACCGGAGCGCCTGCAGGTCGAGGGCCTTGTGGCTGGTGAACGAGGCCACCTGAGCCCGGGCGTGGACTCCAGCGTCGGTCCGCGAGGCTCCGAAGGGCGTCGCGGTGACGCCGGCGCGGTGCAGCGCCGCAGCGAGCACGCCGCCGACGGTCGGCAGGGCAGGGTGCGGCTGGAAGCCCTTGTAGGGCCCGCCGTCGTAGGCGAAGAGCAGCGCGCTGGCGCCAAAGACGATCACCACCTGCAGCAT
>CAZAIE010000332.1:0-7340 GCA_964485035.1 uncultured Myxococcaceae bacterium
TGAAGGAGCTGCACATCGCCGCCACCCTGGTCGCCGCGGACGTGAAGGTGGTGCTGCACCCGGCCGAGGGCGTGACGGTCGAGGACGTGTACGGCCACCTCTTCGAGCGCTCGGGCCGCGACGTCGTCATCCGCATCCCCGACCTCGCCGCCACCACGCAGATCCGCGTGCTCGCCCGCCTCTCGGTGGACGCCCGCCGCGCCGAGCTTCCGGTGGTGGAGGCCGCGGCCACCTACGTGGAGGTCGCCGCCGACCGCCCCCGCGCCGTCACCCGCACGCCCGTCCTCTCGGTGCGGACCACCTCGGACCAGGAGCTGGTCAACCGGCAGATCGACCGGTCGCTCCTGGCCTTCGCCCTCAACGGCAAGAGCATCGCCGAGGCCCGCAAGGCGATGGAGCTGTACGAGTCCGGCAAGCGCGAGGAAGCGCTCGCCGCCATCGACCGGGTGCGCACCAACATGCAGGCCGCCAACCAGGACCTGAAGTCGGAGACGCTCACCAGCTCCTTCAGCGTGATGGGGAACCTGCGCTCGCTCTTCGCCTCGTCCGCCAACGCGCTCGGCGGCGAGGCCGGGAACGCCAACGTGGCCGCGTCCGGGGGCGGCCGCTCGGGCGTCCAGGTCCAGCGCAAGGCCATCCGCAACTTCGGCAGCAACTCCACCGCCAAGGAGTGAGCTCGAAGCGAGCGGGGCTCTGGGGCCGGTGGGCGCTGCCCGCCGGCCCTTCCCTTTCCCCCTGACCTCCCCCACGACGCCGTTGCGCCCGGAGGCCGTTTCCCCGCACATTGCGCGCCATGGAACGCAAGGACCGCATCGCCGCGCTGCTGGACGCCCTCGACCACCGCATCCTGGTGCTCGACGGGGCCATGGGCACCGCCATCCAGCAGCACCACCTGGGACCCGAGGCCTTCGGGGGCCCGCAGTACGAGGGCTGCAACGAGCACCTGGTGCTCACCCGCCCGGACGTCATCCGCGGCATCCACGAGGCCTACCTCGAAGCCGGCGCCGACATCCTCGAGACCGGCACCTTCGGGGCGACCCCGCTGGTGCTCGACGAGTACGGCCTGTCGGACCGCGCCCACGCCATCAACACCGCCGGGGCGCGCCTGGCGCGCGAGGCCGCCGACCGCTTCTCGAAGCCGGGCAGGCCCCGCTGGGTCGCCGGGTCGATGGGCCCGACCACCAAGGCGATGTCGGTCACCGGCGGGGTCACCTTCCCCGAGCTGGTGGAGCACTACCTCGCCCAGGCGCGCGGCCTGCACGAGGGCGGGGTCGACTACTTCCTGCTCGAGACCTGCCAGGACACGCGCAACATCAAGGCGGGCCTGGTGGCCCTGGAGCGGCTCTTCGCCGAGGGCCACGAGCGGCTGCCGGTGGCGGTCTCCGGGACCATCGAGGCGATGGGGACCATGCTCGCCGGGCAGTCGGTGGAGGCGCTGGTGGCCTCGCTGGAGCACGTGGAGCTGCTCTACGTGGGCCTCAACTGCGCCACCGGCCCGGAGTTCATGACCGACCACGTGCGCACCCTGGCGGCGACCGCGCGCACCCGCGTGGCCTGCGTGCCCAACGCCGGCCTCCCGGACGAGGAGGGGCGCTACCTGGAGAGCCCGGAGATGGTGGCCCGGGCGCTGGAGAAGTTCGGCCGGGAGGGCTGGCTGAACCTCATCGGCGGCTGCTGCGGGACCGGCCGGGACCACATCGCGGCGATGGCGGCGATGGCGGGCTCCGTGAAGCCGCGCGTCGCCTCCGTCCGGCGCCGCTCGGTGCTCTCGGGTGTCGACCTCCTGGAGGTCTCGGACGAGGTCCGGCCAGTCATCGTCGGCGAGCGGACGAACGTGCTCGGCTCGAAGAAGTTCCGCGACCTCATCAACGCCGAGAAGTGGGACGAGGCCGCCGAGGTGGCGCGCACCCAGGTGAAGCGCGGGGCGCAGGTGGTGGACGTCTCCTGCCAGCAGACCGACCGCGACGAGGTGGCCGACCTGCGCCGCTTCCTGGAGAAGGCGGTCCAGAAGATCCGCGTGCCCCTGATGATCGACTCCACCAACGAGAAGGCGGTGGAGGAGGGGCTCATCTGGTGCCAGGGCAAGGCGATCATCAACTCGGTGAACCTGGAGGACGGCGAGAAGCGCTTCGAGCGCATCGTGCCCCTCGCCCGGCGCTACGGCGCGGCCCTGGTGGTGGGGACCATCGACGAGCGCGGGCAGCCGGTGAAGGCGGAGCAGAAGCTGGAGGTCGCCCGGCGCGAGCACGCGCTGCTCACCGAAAAGTACGGGATGGCCGAGGAGGACCTGTACTTCGACCCGCTGGTGTTCCCCTGCGCGTCCGGCGACGTGAACTACACCGGCTCCGCGGCGCAGACGATCGAAGCGGTGCGGCTGATCAAGCAGGCCCTGCCCCGGTCGCGCACGGTGCTGGGCATCTCCAACGTGAGCTTTGGCCTGCCGCCCGCTGGGCGCGAGGTGGTGAACTCGGTGTTCCTGCACCACTGCGTGCAGGCCGGCCTGGACCTGGCCATCGTCAACGCCGAGAAGCTGGAGCGCTACCCCTCCATCCCCGAACAGGACCGCGCGCTGGCGGAGGACGTGCTCTTCTGCCGCGGGCCGGAGGGGCTCTCGCAGGACGAGCGGCTCAAGGCCGCGGTGGCGCGCTTCGCCGAGCACTTCCGGGAGAAGAAGCCCAAGGCCGCGCCCACCGCCTCGCTGCCGCTGGACGAGCGGCTCTCCCGCTACATCGTCGAGGGCGCCAAGGACGGCCTCGCCGAGGACCTGCTGGAGAAGCTCAAGACCGCGCGGCCCCTGGAGATCATCAACGGGCCGCTGATGAAGGGCATGGACGAGGTGGGCCGGCTCTTCAACGCCAACGAGCTCATCGTCGCCGAGGTGCTGCAGTCGGCCGAGGCGATGAAGGCCGCGGTGACCGTGCTCGAGCCCTACATGGAGAAGGCGGACACGGCGGTGCGCGGGAAGGTGCTGCTGGCCACGGTGAAGGGCGACGTGCACGACATCGGGAAGAACCTCGTGGACATCGTGCTCTCCAACAACGGCTTCGCGGTGGTGAACCTGGGCACCAAGGTCCCCCCGGAGCGGCTGCTGGAGGCGGTGCGCGAGCACGACCCGGACCTCGTCGGGCTCTCGGGCCTCCTGGTGAAGTCGGCGCTGCAGATGGCCGTGACTGCGGGCGACCTCGCCGCGGCCGGCGTGGACGTGCCCATCCTGGTGGGCGGCGCGGCGCTCTCGCGCAACTTCGTGGACAAGCAGATCGCCCCGGCGTACCGCGGCACGGTGGCCTACGCCTCCGACGCCATGAACGGGCTGGAGCTGGCCAAGCAGATCGTGGACCCGGAGAAGCACGCGCAGCTCAAGACCGAGCTCTCGGCGCGGCGGGCGCAGCTGGCCGCCAAGGCCGCCCTCAAGTCCGCCCCGCCCTCGACCTCGACCGCCCGCTCCCCGCAGATCGACGTCTTGGACAAGGTCCCGGGGCCCCCGGACTACGACCGGCACGTGGTGAGCGCGACCCCGCTCGACTTCGTCTGGCGCTTCGTGAACCCGATGATGCTCTACGGGCGCCACCTGGGCGTGAAGAGCGCGCTGGTGAAGAACCTCGACGCCATGAGCCGCGCCGAGCTGTCGCGCTCGGAGGCCGGCAAGAGGGCCCTCGAGGTGCGCGACGCCGTGGACGCGGTGAAGGAGGAGTGCAGGCGCGGGGTGATGAAGACCACCGCCGTCTACCGCTTCTTCCGCGCCCAGTCCGAGGGCAACACCGTGCACCTCTACGAGAAGGCGGGCGCTGACCCGGTGGCCAGCTTCGCCTTCGCGCGCCAGCCCCGGCCCGGCGGGCTGTGCCTTGCGGACTACGTGGCGCCCGGGGGAGGCATCGCCGACAACGTCTGCCTCTTCGTCACCAGCGCTGGGGCCGGCGTGCGCGAGAAGAGCGCGGAGTACAAGGCGCGCGGCGAGTACCTCAAGTCGCACATCCTCCAGGCGCTGGCGCTGGAGACCGCCGAGGGGCTGGCGGAGATGCTGCACTCGCTGCTCCGCAGCATGTGGGGCTTCCCCGACGACCCGGCGATGACCATGCCCGACCGCTTCAAGGCGGACTACCGCGGCAAGCGCTACTCGTTCGGCTACCCCGCCTGCCCGCGGCTGGAGGACCAGGAGCAGCTCTTCCGGCTGCTCAAGCCCGAGGAGCTGGGCGTGCGGCTCACCGACGGCTGCATGATGGACCCCGAGGCGAGCGTCTCGGCAGTGGCGTTCCACCACCCGCAGGCCACCTACTTCTCGGTCGTCGACCTGGGAGGCGAGCGATGAGCGCGACCCGACCGGCGCCGCTGTCCACCACCGGCATCGGCAGCCTGCCGCACACCCAGCTGGAGCTGGCGCTGCAGCAGTCGCTGGTGCTCGACGTCCCCTACCTGCCGGAGCTGCCGTGCCGGGCGGCGAGCGAGTCCCTGGCGCCGCAGGCGCTGGAGCACCTCCCCGGCCTGCGCGTCGACGAGGCCGGGCGCGTCTCGCTGGACGGGCGCTGGGAGCAGGAGTCCGGGCCGCTCGAGGTGCGCCTGGAGCAGGCGCTGGAGTCCGGGGCGTTCGAGCCCTTCGCGCCCTCCCCCGCCTCCTCGTGCGCCTGGCCGCCGTTCTTGTGGGAGGTGGCCGAGCGCAAGCTCCCCTTCGCCAAGGTGCAGTGCGCCGGACCGGCGACGGCGCTGGCGGCGCTCGCCTGGGGCGGGCGGGCGGTCCCCGAGCGGCTGGCGCAGCAGGTCCAGCGGCTGGTGCTGGTGCGCGCGCTGGCCATGGCCTCGGCGCTGCGGCACGCCGGCGCCATCCCCATCGTCTTCCTGGACGAGCCGCTCCTGGGCGTGGTGCGCACGCGGCCGGCCCTGGAGCAGGCGCGCGAGCTGGAGCTTCTGCGCGAGACGGTCGTGGCACTGCGCAACCAGGGGGCGATCACCGGGCTGCACTGCTGCGGCGAGGCGGACTGGGCGCCGCTGCTCCGGCTGGGGCTGGACGTGCTCTCGTTCGACGCGACCACCTCGCTGCGCAAGCTGCTGGTGGAGCGCCCCGACGTGGAGCGGTTCCTCGAGGCGGGCGGCTGGTTCGGCCTGGGGGTGGTCCCCACCGACGCCCAGGACGAGGAGGGCGTGCAGCGCGGCGTGGACGCGGCGCTGGACACCATCGGGCGCATCCCCCCGGCGCTGCGCCGGAGGGTGCTCGCGCAGAGCCTGGTAACCCCGGCCTGCGGCCTGGCCACCCGCTCCGTCCGCTTCGCGGGCCTCGCCTTCGACGCCCTGCGCATCGCCCAGGCGCGGCTTCGGGCGATGGCGTAGGGGGCCTGGTGCGGCGCCTCGGGCTCCTCGGCCTCGTCCTCGCGGTCGCCGGCTGCGCGCGCTGCGGGACGCCTCCGGTCCCTCCTCCGTCGGCGCCGGCCCTGGCCGAGCTGGGGAGCCTGAACGGCTGCCTGCTCCGCGAGGGCCGGCTCTCCTGCTGGGGCTACAACCGCGACGGCCAGCTCGGCGACGGGACGACGACCAGCCGGCAGGCGCCCGCTCCCGTGGAGGGCCTGACGGGGGTCCGCGCCGTCTCGATGGCCGGGGCGTCGAGCTGTGCGCTCACGGCCGACGGCCAGGTCTTCTGCTGGGGCTCCAACACGACCGGGCAAGGCGGCGCCGGCCCGCTCGGCACGGGAAGCGCGAAGCCCCGACGCGTGGAGGGACTGCCGCCCGCGGTCGAGGTGGCGGTGGGCGGAGACCACGCGTGCGCCCGTACCGCGACGGGACAGGTGCGCTGCTGGGGCTGCGACCTCGCCGGCCAGCTCGGCGACGGCCGCTCCGCCGCCCTGCTCGGCCTGGATGCCCCGGACCTGGTCTCGCGCCTGAGCGTCACCGAGCCGGTGCCGGTGGCGGGCCTGCCCGCGGCCACGCAGCTCGCACTGGGGACCGCCGGGACCTGCAACGCCCACAGCTGCGCGCTCACCCTGGACGGCGAGGTGTACTGCTGGGGAGAGAACCGCTGGGGACAGCTCGGCGACGGCTCGGCTCCCCCCGCCCAGCTCCCCTGCGTGCGGCCGACGCCGGCCCGGGTGCCGGGTCTCTCGCAGATCCGGCAGCTCGCGGCGGGGGGCGGCCACACCTGCGCCCTGCGCGCCGATGGCCGGGTCTTCTGCTGGGGGTCGAACGACGCCGGCCAGCTCGGCGACGGCACGACGCTCCAGCGTCGGTCGCCGGTCGAGGTCCAAGGTCTCACCGGCGTCGAGGCCCTGGCGCTGGGAGGGCAGCACTCGTGCGCGCTCGCCCACGGCGCGGCCTCCTGCTGGGGCGCCAACGACGACGGCCAGCTGGGCACCGGTGACCAGCGGCCACGGACCGCTCCCGCGCGGGTCGAGGGACTGGGGGACGTGCGCCAGCTCGCGGCGGACTGCTGCAACACCTGCGCGCTGGACCGGGGCGACCAGCTCTGGTGCTGGGGGCGCGTGCCGCAGGGCCCGTACTTCCGGCCCTCGGCGCAGGCGCAGACGCGGCCCTCCCGCCGAGGCGCCAGGTAGCCGTCCGCATCGCTCACTGAGCGCACGACCCGGACAATCACCCTGGTGGCTTCCCTCGGGTCGACCCGGTCGGGCATGATTCCCCTCACGACCGACGCACCGACAGGAAGCGAGCGCAATCGATGTCGGCAATCTTGTTGGCTGCGGCCCTCTTCGCCGCGGCCGGGGTGGAGCAAGCAGCAGACGCGGGGGGCTTGGAGAGCGACGCGGGGACGCCCGCGGCCGCAGCCGAGGCTCCAGCTCCCGTCGTGGCGGCGGCTCCGGAAGGCGCCCCCGCTGAGAGCGAGGGGAACCTGGTCGAGGTGCTGTTCGAGCTGGACGCCCAGCTCAACCAGATGGTGGTCTCCAGCACCAAGACCGAGCAGCGAGCCCGGCAGGCGCCGGCGGTGATCACCGTGGTCACCGCCGAGGAGATCCAGGTGCGGGGGCACCGGAACCTGGCAGACATCCTGCGGTCGGTGCCTGGCTTCTACGACGTCTTCGACCTCTCGACGCACAACGTCGGCATCCGCGGGGTGAGCGGGGGCGCCCGCGCCTCGGGCAGCCTCCTCAAGCTGATGATCGACGGGCAGGCGGTCCCCTTCCGGCCGAGCACCGGCAACTTCTTCGGCGAGGAGCTCATCCCCCTGGAGGTCGTCGACCGCGTGGAGATCATCCGCGGGCCCGGCTCGGCGCTCTACGGCGCCAACGCGTTCCTGGGGGTCGTCAACGTCATCACCCGGTCCGGGCGCCAGCGCGAGGGCGTGGGGCTCACCCTCGGCGGCGGCCTGGAGCGGACCAACCCCGGAGGCGGCGTCGGGCTGAGGG
>CAZAIE010000333.1:0-7330 GCA_964485035.1 uncultured Myxococcaceae bacterium
CCTCGAGCGGGCCGCGAGCAAGCTCACCGGCGTAGGTCCCGCGGTGGTGCGGGCGCGGCTCTCGGTGGCCGGGGCGCTGTGCGACCTGGGGCACCTGGACCAAGCCGAGCCGATGTTCGCCGACGCGCGCAAGGCCATCGCCAGCTACCGCAAGCCCGAGGACGCCTCGGAGCGGCTGGCCACCATCCGCGCGCTGGCCTCGGCGCTGGGGCAGGCGCCACGCGAGACCGCGGTGACCGGCATCCTCGGGCTCTTCGAGTACTTCCCCGAGATCACCGACAGCTTCAGCACCAACGACTTCTTCTGCCTCTCGGTGCTGCACTTCGTGGAGTCGGTGGTGCAGGGGCTCGCCAGCGAGGATCTGGCGCTGGGCGAGTTCGGGCGGCGCTGGCTGGACGAGGAGGAGTACCTGGTGCGGCGCCGGGTGCACCGCGAGCTGGCCGAGCTGGGCGCCTAGTAGCGGCGCGCGACGCAGGACGATGGACGACGGACGGGAGAGCATCGTGATGGTTCGAGCGACACAGGGACGCACGGAGAAGCCCGAGCAGGTGGACCCCGTCGCGGGGCTGGGCTTCGAGGACCTGCAGCGGGAGGCGCCCGCGCTCAGGGAGCGCATCAACGTCTTCCGGCGCGCGCTGGGGAAGTACTTCGTCGCCAAGCAGCCGATCATCGACCTGATGACGGTGTGCGCGGTGGCCCAGGAGCCGCTGCTGCTGGTCGGCCCGCCCGGCACCGCCAAGACCGACCTGGTGGTGAAGTTCCGCGAGGCGCTGGGGGTGCCCGACGACGACTACTTCGAGTACCTGCTCACCCGCTTCACCGAGCCCTCGGAGATCCTCGGGCCCATCGACATCTCGCTCTTGCGCGAGGGCCAGTACATCCGCCGCGACCGCGGCAAGCTCCCGCGCGCCCGGGTGGTCTTCCTCGACGAGATCTTCAAGTCCAACTCGGCCATCCTCAACGCGCTGCTCACGGTCATCAACGAGCGCAAGTTCTACCAGGACGGAGCCCCGGTCCCGGTGCGCCTGAAGGTCCTCTTCGGCGCCACCAACGAGATCCCCGAGCACGCGGAGCTGGGGGCGCTCAAGGACCGGTTCTGCCTGAAGGTCGCCTGCCGCCCGGTCCAGGACGAGCACTTCGAGGAGCTGATCGACGCGGGGCTCGAGGGCCAGACCAACAAGGACCTGAACCGCAAGCCGTGGGTCGAGGGGCACGCGACCATCGACGACCTGCTCAAGGCGAACCGCTACCTCACCTACCTCTTCGGGCGCAGGACACCCGGCCCGGACGGGAAGGAGCTGCGGGACCGCGACCTGTTCTTCAAGGACGACCTGCTGCGCGAGCTGCGCCGGCTGATCAAGACGCTGGTGCGCGAGGACAAGGTCTTCGTCAGCGACCGCAAGGTGATCAAGCTGTACCGGCTCATCCGCACGCAGGCGTGGATCACCCACGGCGGCGCGGTGGAGCGCCACGATCTGAAGCTGCTCTCCTTCGTCGGCGAGACGCGCCAGGAGGTGGACCTCTTGGAAGAGAAGGTGCCCAAGCTGTTGGGGCTGGGCTGAGGGCTGCGTGGCGAAGGTTCACGAGCTCAGGGACCGCCGGGAGGCGGAGCGGTGGCTGGCGGCGGGGGTGTGCCTCGCCCGGCTGGACCGGCCCGCGCCGGCGCGCGTGACCGAGGCCGCGCCGTGGCTGGTCTTGGCACAGGCCGAGGCCGCGGCGATGCCGCCTCCGGGCGTGGTCGCGGACCTGGGCAGGCTGCTGCACCACGGGCCTGGGACCTTCCACCCCGCGCCCCCCTCCACGCCGCGGCTGGCCGAGGCGCTGCGCCGCTACGAGCACCAGCTGCTCGGCCGGCTCGCGGGCGACCGACGGCTTGAGGCGGCAGCAGATGCAGTCGCCCGGCTCGCGCCAGCGCTGCGCGAGGAGGCGGTGGCGGTCACCGTGGACGCGCTCTGCCACCGGCTGGGCTTCGACGCGGGGCTCTTCATCGAGCCGGCGGCGGCGCGCAACCTGGCGCGGCGAGACCCCGCGGAGGTCCTGCGCGACGGGCTGGGCTGCCTCGCCGGGCCCGGGCCGCTGCCGGACCTGCTGGCCCTGGGCTACGAGCGCCTCGCGCACGCCGCGGGCCGCGAGCACGTACTGCTCTCCGACGCGGACGTGTTCACGCTGGAGAACCTGGGGACGCTGCGGACGCTGGGGCTGCGGGTCGCGGCGCGGCAGGTCGCCGAGGCCGCCGACGCGTTCGACGAGGTGCTGCCGCGGCACGTGAAGGGCCGCCGCGCGGCGGGGCGGCACGCGCCCACGCACGAGGAGGACGAGGACCCGTACCCCACTGGCGGGTTCTCGGCGCTCTCGACGTCAGGCAGCATGGAGAACCTGGTCACCTCCGAGCTGGTCTACATGGAGGACGACAAGGACCCCACCGCCATCGACCTCTTCGACCTGCGGTACGTCGAGGGCGAGCTGCTCTACTACACGCGCGACGAGAGCGTGTTCGTGCGCCGGCGCCGCGAGGTGGTCTTCGCGCTCGAGCCCTCGCTGGTCTGCGCGCGCTTCAAGGACCCCGAGCTGCGCTTCCAGCGGCTGGTGGTCGCGCTGGGGCTCGTGCTGTGCCTGGTGCGCCGCCTGAGCCAGTGGCTCGCGGTGGAGGAGGCGCTGTCCTTCGAGGTGGCCTTCGTCGCCGACGCCGTCGGCCTGCAGCCGCTCGGTCCGGAGCGGGACCTGTGCCGGCTCCTGCTGAAGGAGTGGACCGACAAGGGCGTGCTCACCGTCTCCGAGCACCGCTCGCGCGCGGCGCTGGAGGAGGAGCTGGCGCGCAGGGCGCGGCGCTCGGTGTGCGACCTCCTCGCCTTCTCGGCAGGCGGGGCGACGGCGCAGGGGCCCGGGCTGGAGCGCTCGGTGCAGGTGCTGCCCATCGACCTCGCGACCGCGGCCCCCGTGTTGAGCGACCTGGAGCCGCCCGGCGCGAGCGCGTCGGCGTGGGAGGCCTGGGTAGGCCTCGCCCGGGAACTCGTCGCGCGGATGGTGTGACTTCGAATTCAGGGAGCCGACGTCCCCAAGGGTGTGCGCGCCGATTCAATCCGGCGCGATTTCCAGACCTGCGATATTGTTCCGGACTCGCGGCTGCACGCCGACCCCTCAGAAGCCCCGGAGGCGAGAATGGATGAATCGATTGTGGAAAAACAGCGGCCCGAGGCTCTTCTCGGCCACCTCGCCTCTCTGGACATTCGCGACTTCAAGGCATTGAAGCACGTTCACGTCGATCTCGGACAGGTGAACGTTTTCGTCGGGGCCAATGGGTCGGGCAAGAGTTGCCTGCTTGAAGCAGTCGGCATTCTTGGGTGCTGTGCGTCTGGCGTCGTTGATGACCAGGCACTGTTGCGGCGAGGAGTTCGACCAGGCGTCCCCGAATTGTACAAGAGCTCGTTTTTCAAGGAATCCGTGGCTCCGAAGATCTCTCTTCGCGGCACTTCGCGAGAGTCCGTCGAGTACCACGCATACATCACCAATCCCCATCGCACGCCATCCCCACAGTGGCTATTCGGCAACGAGAGCTTGGATCACGCAGGTGTAC
The DNA here is from genome assembly GCA_964485035.1 of uncultured Myxococcaceae bacterium. GTDB lineage: Bacteria > Myxococcota > Myxococcia > Myxococcales > UBA5297 > CAZAIE01. Next base: position 3,575 of record CAZAIE010000333.1, read on the forward strand.
GGATTGCCTCACGAGGCCCTGGAGGAAATGCGCGCGCGCTTCAACTCTCTGTACCCCTAGAAAACAACCGCAGCGTGACCACCCTCATTCGCGCGAGCCAGGAGACCCCCCCCTCTGTCCGGGACCTCCTTTCGGCTCTCGATGACTTCGCAATTTTTCACCAGTCACCCCCGTGCTCCGGGGCATCGCACCAGATACCGCGCCTCGTCGACCCGTGGGACTCTACGGTGGTCAACTACCCGAGGCAGTAGGTCTACTCGCCGCGCAAGGACCTCAATCACGAATCATTCAGGAAGCCCTGGTGTTGCTCGATTGGGCAGCGCAAATTTCTGTGGGGGAGCCGTCGCGGAAGTTCATTTCCCCAAGCGTACCGACAAGCAGATTCATCATCGAGTTTCGTGACCGTTTCATGGCACGAGGAAGAGATCGGTTGTCCGGGTATGACGCCAGCGAGGGTGCCCTCTACGTCTTGTTCATGCTGGTTCTCGCCCTATCAGGCCCGAGAGTGTTTGCCGTGGACAACTTCGATCAGGCCCTCAACCCGCGAACCGCTCGAGCACTGACCCGAGCGTTCGCAACGCTTGTTCTCGAAATGGACCGCCAGGTGTTTCTGACCACGCACAACCCACTGGTTCTTGACGGTCTTGATCTCAGCGACCCGCGCATTCGTTTGTTTACGGTCTCGCGAGGAAAGAAGGGGACCACTGCAGTCCGCCCCGTTCCGGTCAACGACCTTCCAGAACTCAAGAAGCGCCACGGCGAATTCGCCCTCAGTCGCTTGTGGCTCTCGGGCCGGATCGGAGGAATGCCATCCGATGTCTAGAGAGACAATCGCTGCGCTCGTCTGCGAAGGGCAGACTGACGTCCCAATCCTCCGCTCCGTGCTATTTGAACTGTGGCCCGAATTGGATGATGTCCGCGTTCTTCAGCCCGAACTGGACGATACCGGACGCGTAATCCCAGGGACGCGCGCAGGTTGGTCAGAGGTCAAATCCTGGTGCGAGCAGAACGCGTCAGACATCGACGAGATCCTTCACCCCTCGTGGGCGATCCAATCGACCTACTGGTCCTGGCGATCGATATGGACATTGCCCTCGAGGCGGGCATCGCCGATCCGCCCAACGAGATTGGTGGATACGAGGCACCGCGATTGAGGAAGAAGGTCAAGTCATGGCTGGCGGAGCCTCCCCAACGATTGCCCCGCGAAGTGCTCATCTCGACCCCCGTACTTGCAATTGAGACATGGGTGATCGCTGCACTGTTTCCCAAACAGGCACGCCCAGAGGCGATCCAGGCTCCGGCGGACTATCTCCTCATGAAGAAGAAACTCCGCAAGAGTCCCAAGGATGGCTCGCCGTGGAAGGAACTCCACCGCTATCGCGATTTCGGATCCCGCGTTGCCAAGGCGCTCACCCGCGTCCGAAGAACCTGTCCGGAGGCGGACCGAACGTGCAACAGCATCGAGTCGCGCCGGAGCGAAAGCACGTGATGAGCACGTGAGTCCCCTGCGGTGCCGCCTCAGCGCTTGAACACGTAGAGGTACACCGTGCCCGGGGGCATCCCGCCCGCCGCGGCGCCGGTGCTGGCGTCCACCGGGAACTCCTGCTTGTAGGCGCTGGTGGGGATCGTCTGGGTGTGGATTCCCACCAGCGACGAGGTCAGGTTGTTCTCCGCGGGGTCGGCCGCGCTCCCGTCGGCGTGCGCGAGCTTGTGCAGCGTGATCGCGCTCGGCGCCGAGGCGAACGGCAGCTTCAGGATGATCGGCGTGTGGCCGGTCCCGAAGTCGTACCCGTCGTGGTTCCCAGCGAGCTTGCGCGAGAGCAGGAAGACGTAGGTCGCGCCGTCGTCTTGCAGCGCGTAGGCCGACACCAGCGGCACCACCTGCGACGTGGTCCCGCCGGTCGCCTTGGCCCGGTCGTAGGTCGGCACCTGCTCGAAGTGCACGCCCAGCATCTCGTCGCCCGGGGCGTAGAGGTTGCGCATGGTGAGCGCGAGCCAGCCGGGGTGCGCCCGGAACCCGCCGGCCTCGGGCAGGGTGTGCGAGGTCCACCACTTCCCGCTCCCGTAGCCCAGGTAGCACTGGTGCAGGTAGCCGCGCTGGCTGGAGAAGAGCCAGGTGTCGAGCGCCGCCACGCCCATCGCCAGGGACTTGCCGTACTGCTCGTCGATCTCCGGCTTGTCCTTGTTGGTCCAGTAGCCGCTGGGGCCGCCCTCGTACGCCTCGAGCTCGTAGCGGGTGCCCACCGTGCCGTTGAGCTGCCGCTTGAGCGTGGAGGCCTTCTCGATGAGGTCCTGCATGTTGGTCGGCAGCCCGACCAAGGTCTCCTGCAGCCCGTGGGCGTCGAAGGTGCTCGAGCCGGAGTCGCCGGTCTCCCACTTCGGCCCGACGTAGTTGGCGTGGCCCAGGTAGCGCACCACGCGGCTCTGCTGCACCGCCGCCTCGCCGTACGAGCCGTTCCCGTCCAGCCGCGCGTCGTAGTTGGCCCCGAGCGCGAGCTTGATCTTGTCGCCCAGGCGGTGCTGCGCCCAGGCCGGCGACGCCATCACCTTCTCCTCGAACATGTACCGGGCGAAGAGGCCGTACTCCTTCCCGCCCTGGTGCACCGCGCCGGGCGCGCTGAAGCCGTCCCAGCCGTAGCCGCCCGCGCCGTTGTGCCAGGTCTCGTTGCCGTACTCGACGACGACCTCCCGGAAGTCGTCGGTCCACGGCGCGCCCGACCCGCGCTGCTGGTAGCGCAGGTGCGCCCACGGCTTGGACTGCGCGGTGTCGGTCGCCGGGTCGTAGGGCACGCCCAGGTACTCGACGATCGCCGCCCACTCCTCCTCCGTGTACTTCTCGCTGAAGGTCAAGAAGGGCACCACGCGGGTCTCGGGCGCATCGCCCGTCGCCAGCGCCCAGCGCATCACGTGCGGCACGGTGATGCCCGAGGCGCCGTCGAACGCACCCTCGTTCACGCTGTAGGTGGCGTTGCCGTCGTCACCCCCGAGCAGCGCCTCGACGCTCGAGGTCCCGTAGGTGAGCGGGTAGAAGCGCACCGCCGGCTTGCGCCCCTTCGAGGACACCGAGGCGAGCCACGGCGCCAGCGAGTTCTCGTGCGGGCCATGGGGCTCGTGCGTCGCATCGTGGCGATAGAGCAGCAGCGCCTCGACCCACAGCTTGCCCGGCCCGGTGAACTCCAGGCCCACGCCGGAGTGGCTGCCGCTGGTCGGGTACGCGGGGGCCACGAAGTCGTAGGTGTACTGCTTCCACTCGGCGGTGACGGTCCACGGCGTCGGCTGCGAGAGCCCGGTGTAGGCCGCGTTGCCGGTGAAGGCCGCGCGGACCTTGCCGCCGTTGCCCAGCCCCTCCTGCCGCAGCCAGGCCGAGATGCGGTAGCTCGCCCCCGGACGGAGCTGCGAGTACCACTGGCCCTCGCCGCTGTCGTAGGGGTGGAACAGGTACTGGCCGACGCGCTGGGTGGAGGTGCTGGTGGCGGTGAGCCGCAGGCAGGTCTTGCCGGGGCGCTGCAGCTCCTGCGGCACCGGCGCCGGGTGCGCGACCAGCTCCCCGACGGTGGTCGAGTCGGAGACGAAGAGCGTGCGGAAGTTGCCCTTGAAGTACTGGTGCAGGCGCGGGTCGAGCTGCTCCTTGGGGACCTCGGTGCGCTCCAGGTAGAGGAAGGCGTAGTCGCCGCGCGCGAGGCCGAGCGCCTTGTCCACGTAGACCCGGTTCTGCGCGCCCGTCTCCGCGCCCTCGGAGATCCACCCGCCGTTGGG
>CAZAIE010000334.1:0-7319 GCA_964485035.1 uncultured Myxococcaceae bacterium
ACCACCTGTTTCCCCTCGAAGCCCGAGAGCGCCTGCGCCTCTTCGGCGGTCGGGGCGCGGCCGGTCGGGACGAGGCTCGGCGTGGCGAGCGAGAGGACGGTGACCTCGGCGGTGGGGCTTGCCTGGAGCGAGGAGGTGGCCACGAACTCGTGGGCCTCCAGCGAAACGCGGGGCGACTCGTTGCCCGCGTCGTCCACGGCACTCGCGAGGATCGGCTCGGCCGAGGGGTTGTCGAGCGGCGCGCGCGGCCAGCCGGCCGGAGTCGCCACGAGGGCTCCGAGCAGCTGGAACGAGCCGGCGGTCGCCCGCCAGAGCCGGAGCTGGGTGGGCGGCGCGGTCTGGCCCTGCAGGCGGAACGCGGAGAGGGGGAGCGTCGCGGCGCCCGAGAGCGTGTCGGCCGGCGCCAGCTGGGCGTAGGGCCCCGCGGGGAGCGGCTCCCCGGACGCCAGCGGCTCGGCAACCGCTGCGCCCGACGGGGACGAGAGCGCGGTCACGCCGGCCTGGTCGATGAGCAGCCGGGGGGCGCGGGTGCGCACGAGCGCCGTGACCTCCAGCGGCCCGCTGGACACGTTGCCGGCGCGGTCGGTGAGGGTCGCGGTGAGCACGTACGTTCCAGGGTCGTCGGAGGCCCCGGCGGGGACGACCGCCGAGAAGGACGCGGAGAGCGCGGTCCGCGTCAGCGGGTCCAGCGCGAAGGACAGCGTCTGGGCGCCGTTGCTCGCGGTGAGCACGGGGGCTGCGGCGAGGGGCTCGTCGTGGAGCAGGTCGACGACGAGGGTGGTGCCTGCGGTCGCCCGGCCGACGACCGGGAGCGGGTTCTTGGCGCCGGGCAGGTAGCGCACCGAGGCGGCGAGGATGCGCGGCGGGGCGTCGTCGAGGACCAGGGTCCCCGCGGAGAGGTCGCCGCTCCCGTGCCCGGCGCGGTCGAGCAGCGCGATGGTCACCGGGAGGTCCTGGCGCTGGGGCAGGTCCGCCGTGGCCAGCAGCTCGTAGACGAACCGGTTGCCCTCCCTGGCCTCCACCAGGGAGAAGGGCGTCGTCCCCGCGCGGACGATGGGCTCCTCCAGCAGCGGTTCGGAGGCCTGGAAGGCCAGCGTGGCCCGACCGCCGGGGGCGAGGTGGGCGAAGGGCAGCGAGAGGGTGAGCGTGGCCGGCCCGGTCAGCAGCGGCGCCTGGTCGTCCTGCTCCGCGGGCGGTCGGCAGCGCTGCAGCTTGGGGAGGCAGACGAGACCGTCGGGACAGCGGCCGTCCCGACAGGAGATGACGGCCGAGTCGGGCAGGTCGAGGCGTGGGGAGCATGCGGCGAGGATCAGGGCACAGAGCGTGAGGGAGCGTCCGGACATGGCGGCGGATGATACCCGGCGCGTCTCTCGATGGGCAGGCAGCGGCTCACTCAGTCAGGTGCCCGAACAGGACGAAGCCAGGGCCGGCGGAGTGGCCGAGCGACCCAGCCATCTCCTCCGATGGCCAGGACGGCAGCCCGCGGCCGTCGCGGTCGGGGAGGAGCGAACAGCGGGAACAGCCACGGGGCCGTGTCATCGGCCGGCATAGTGGCCAGGCCGGTGCCATCCGCCGGGAGGGGGATGGCCGCTTCACCGTTAAAAGTAGAGACTTCGCGCCAAGTCCTGCCCCGGAGGTGGTGTGCTCACGAAGAAGGTGGTGTTCGCCCAGACGCTGGAGAGCCTGTTCGGGCGCGCGCTCGGGCGCAGGCTCCCGGCCGAGACCAAGGCCCGGCTGCGCGTGCTGGGCATCGACCTCGACAAGCCCTGGGAGGCGACCTACCCGTTCGGCGCCTGGATGGAGGCGGTGGACGTCACCGCGCGGGCGCTGCACCCCGACAAGGGGCCGGTGGAGGCGCGGTACCTGCTCGGGCGCGCGGTGACGCTGGGGTACGCGGAGACGATGACCGGCCGGGCGCTGATGCGCTTCCTCAAGCTGATGGGGCCGACGCTCACGCTGCGCAACGCCACCAACTCCTTCAAGACCGGGAACAACTTCACCGAGACGCGGCTGACCGAGTTGGGCCCCGGCAGGGCCGACCTCTGGATGAACGACGTGGGCGGCTACCCGGAGTTCACCGCGGGGATCATCGCCGCCGGCGTGGAGGTGGCGGGAGCCAAGGACGTGAGGGTGGCCTTCGACCACCACGTCCCGGCCGCGACCTACCACGTCTCCTGGCGGGCCTGAGCGAATCCTCCGGGGAGGCTCGCCGGTCGCGTGTATCCTCCTGCGCTCCCGCGGAGGTCGCGCATGAGCCCCCTTCTCCTCGCCCTCGCCCTGGCCGGCGCCGCTGCACCCGAGCCCGAGCTGCGCTCCGGCTTCTCCCCACACCCGTTCCTGGCCGACCTCGCGGTCCAGACCGGGGTCACCTCGATGAAGGGCCGCGGCTACGGCTCGTGCAGCACCGCCCCCACCAGCGACGAGCCGGCCTTCGCCTTCACGCTCCCCGAGGGGATGGGCGACCTGCGGCTGGTGGTCGACGCGCCAGCGGTGCTGGTGCAGCCGGACGGCGCCTTCGTCTGCGTGAAGGAGGCCCCGGTCTGGCTCAAGGACTGGAAGCCCGGGCGCTACCAGGTGCTGCTGCACGGCTCCGGCCCGGAGCTGACCGCGAAGCTGCGGCTGGAGCAGCCGGCACGTGCTGCGGCCGAGGTCCAGGCGGCGCTGCTCGCGGCGCCCGAAATCGTCCTCAGCTCCTCCTCGCCGGGGAACCCCACCTTCCACTCGCTGAAGCCGGGCCTGGTCTTCCGCGCCCGGAGCTCGGGCGTGGGCTGTGGGCCGGAAACGCTCGCGCCGCTCGCGCGGGTGAAGGTGGCACACGCCTCGTCCTGGAGCTTCGCCGTCCGCGAGGGCGGCACGGTGCTGCTCATCGGGGCCAGCGGGGGCTGCCGCACCGACCTGCGCAGCGCGCGGCTCGAGGCGGGCGACTACGTGCTGTGGGCCGCGCCCGGGTCCTCCGAGGCCGAGGCGGCGGCGTGGAGCCTGGCGGTCGCGGACGAGGGCCGCCCGCTGCTCTTCCCCCAGGCGCCGACGTACGACCTGGGCGCGCTCAAGAAGCCGGTGGCGCTCGCCGGCGAGGTCCAGCCCGCGGGTTGGATGCCGGCGGGGTGGGGCGCGTGCGCCGCGCTCCCGGCCGCGCCGTCGTTCTACGTGAAGGGCGCCGACGCGCTGAGGAACGTCGAGCTGCGGGCGTGGAAGGACGCGGGGCTGGGCGACAAGCTGCGCTTCCACCTCTTCGGCCCGATGGAGGACCCGCGGCCGGGGCGGACGATGCGCTGCGACCAGCCTCGACCGACCTTCCGCGAGCTGCGCGGGACCTGGGCGGTGTTCGTGACCGCGGAAGGCGCGGCGAAGCAGGTGGTCACCTCGCTCGCCTACCGGGTCGATCTGCCGATCGACCCGCTCACGGCGCCGCTCTCCATCCCCGAGTCCCTGCCGGTGGAGCAGCGGGCGCTCCCGGACCACTTCCCGTTCTTCCGCGAGGGCCTGGACGTGAGGCGCTTCTTCCTCAAGGCGCCGCTGGGGCTGTTCACCGCGACCGAGGACGGCGACGGGCCGCTCTTGGTGGTGGGCTCGCGCCAGGGCGAGACCGGCCGCTGGCTCGACGTGTTGCGCTACTCGGGGGCCGGGGACCTGGTGCAGGCGGCGAAGGCGCAGCCGAAGGCCGGGGCGCCGAAGACGCCGTTCCTCGCCAAGAAGGGCTTCGTGGTCGAGACGCTGGCCGAGGCGCTGGCCGCCGCGGGCCCCGCAGAGGACGCGGCGGTGGGGCGCTACCGGGCGGTGGAGGCGGAGGTGAACCGCTGCGCGCACGAGTGGCTGCTGAAGAACGACCCGGACTGGGCGAAGGGCGAGGAGCTCCTCCCGCTGGGTCAGGGCGGGCCGCGGCCGGAGCGGCTGGCGAAGGCGGACGCCACCTGCAAGGTCCAGCGGCTGGAGGCCGCGGCCAAGGCGCTGGTGAAGCAGGTGAACGCGGGGCGCAACGCCAGCGAGGCGGCGTACGTGGCGGGGCTGAAGAAGCGGTTCAAGTGAGGGGTGCGGACGGGCAAAGGCTCACTGCCTCAGCGCCCAGATCATCGCGCCGAGTCCGAGTGCGATGAGCAGGGCGGCCGCCACCCCGAGGCCCCAGGCGATCTTCCGCTGGGCCACGGGGCCCTCCCGCTCGGCTGCGCCGATCAGCTCCTCGCGCGGCAGCGCCCCAACGACGAAGGGGGTCCCCGAGCGGATGACGCCGTGCGACAGCTCTCCGAACACCGTGAGCTCGCGGTCGGCCCTGAGACAGAGCAGGTACCAGTCCTTGCCCTCCGCCAGTCGCTCGAGGGCTGGCAGCCGGGCCTGGGCCAGCTCCACCCGGACCGAGACCGCGGGTGCCTCCCCGAGATCGCCGGAGGGGCGCGTGGCCTGCAGCACGATCGCGGGAGGCGTCCGGCCGTCCACCCGGTACCACCGCTTCGCGCACTCTTCGTCGGGCCGGGGGTCGTCGTCGTCGCACTTCGGCTTGTGGCGGTGCGTCTCGCAGTGGAGCACCGGGACCGGCGCCTGCTCGCCTCCGACCTCGGTGGGCCAGACGCCACCGGCCCAGCCCTGCACGGCGACGTCCGAGCCGTCGTGGGCCGGAAGGTCTGCAAGGGGGACCAACGGCATCGTCTTCAGGCGCTCGACGAGCTGCGTCTCCTCGGTCGCACTGCGCGAGAACCCGACCGCGCCGCACGAGGCGATCCCACCAAGCGCCAGGGCAACGAGTCCTGTACGGAAGGTCTCCCCGGGATCCGACATGCCCCGTTCTACCGCGTCCGCCGCAGCGTCCGCTGCACCGCCGCCAGCAGGTCTGCGCTCCGGGGCGGCTTGAGCACGAACTCCACGCCGTCCAGGCCCTCCTGGGGATTCGAGGCCTCGGCGTAGCCGGACAGGAACAAGAGCGGGAGCTGGGGATGCTTCTGGGCCAGGACCTTGGCGAGCGCGAGGCCTCCCATCCTGGGCATCACCACGTCGGAGACGACCAGCGCGGGGAGCCCGTGCTCCTGGACCCAGGCGAGCGCCTCCTCACCGTCCCCCGCAGTGGCCACCTGGTAGCCGGCGCGGCCGAGCATCGCCTGGATGACCGAGCGCACCAGCGCCTCGTCCTCCACCAGCAGCACCTGCTCGCCCTTCCCGAGCGACGCCGGGACCGCAGACGGTGCGGGCGCCGCGACCGCCGCGGCCTCCGCGCGCGGAAACGCGATGCGGAAGGTGGTGCCCTCGCCCACCTTGCTCTCGACCCAGACGTAGCCGCCGCACTGCTTGACGATGCCCAGCACCGTCGCCAGCCCCAGACCGGTGCCCTTGCCCGCCTCCTTGGTGGAGAAGAAGGGCTCGAAGATGCGCTCCAGCACCGCCGGCGGCATGCCCGTCCCCGAGTCGCTCACCGAGAGCTGGACGTACTCGCCGTCGGGCACCGGCGTCCCGTCGGCCGCCCGAGCCGAGTTCCGCAGCGAGACGTTGGCCGTCTCCACCCGGAGCTTCCCGCCCCCGGGCATGGCGTCGCGGGCGTTGATGGAGAGGTTCATCAGCACCTGCTCGAGCTGGCCGGCGTCGCCCTTCAGAGTCCACAGCTCGGCCCCCGGCGCGAACTCGAGCTCGACCGTCGGCCCGATGCCGCGCCGCAGGATCGCCAGCGCCTGGGCGATGACCTCGTTCAGCGCCAGCGGCCGGATGTCGAGGATCTGCCGGCGGCCGAAGGCCAGGAGCTGGCGGGTGAGCTCCGCCGCGCGCGTGCCCGCCTGGGAGATGGTCGCGACGTTCTGCTGCTGGTCCTCCGTCAGCTCGTCCAGGGACAGCATCTCCGCCGCGGAGAGCACCACCGTGAGCAGGTTGTTGAAGTCGTGGGCGATGCCGCCCGCCAGCAGGCCGATGGCCTCCATCTTCTGCGACTGGCGCAGCTGCGCCTCCAGCTCGGTCTCGCGGCTGACGTCCCGGGCGATCCACACCTGGGCGCGGACCTGGCCGTCCGCGCCGGCAATGGGCGAGACCAACAGGTCGCACTGCCACGGGGGCCCGCTCTTGCGCCGCGCGGCCAGGGTCCCTCCCCAGACCGACCTCGCGTCCAGACCGGCCAGCGTCGCCCGCCCGGCCTCGTCCGCGGGCAAGAGCTGGGCCGGGTCCTTCAGCAGCACCTCCTCGCGCGTGAAGCCGGTGCGGGCGAAGAGCGCCGGGTTGCCGTAGACCACGCCGCGCCCCGGCTCCACCACCAGCAGCGCGTCGGCGCTGCTCTCCACCGCCGCGGCGAGCCGGTCACGCTCCGCCTGGTCGCGCCTCCAGGCGGTGACGTCGGTGCCCACCAGTCCCGAGCGCAGCACGCGGCCGTCGGGGCCCAGGAGCACCGGGAAGCGCGCGAGGTGGAGCAGTCGCTCCTCGCCCTGCAGCGTCAGCGCGACCTCGGGTCGGTCGTGGAGCGCGTCGAGCGCGCCGGGCGGGAAGAGCGCGCGGGTCTTGGGGGCGTCGCCGGGGCGGACGCCGAAGGCCTGCTGGAAGGTGACGCTGGCGCGGTCGATGGCCCCGGACTGGTCCTCGATGGCCACGTGCAGCGGGGCGTGCTGCATCACCCCGGCGAAGTCGCGGGCCAGGGTCTGCACCGGGGCGCCCAGGCGCCGGCTGAGCCAGCCGATGATCGGCCAGGAGAGCCCCAGGAGTCCCAAAAGGACCAACCCGAGGATGGTCGCCGCCCGCGCGCCCGCCTGGGAGAGCGGCTCGCTGCGCACGCCGATGCGCAGCACCCCCACCCATGAGCCCTGGTAGCCGCCCTGGAGGCGGTCGACGATCTCCGTGACCGGGTTCCCGCCCACGCGCGTCTCGCGGACGGTGACCTCGGTGGTCCGCTCGGCGGCCAGGTCGCCCACCGCCCACGCGTCGGGCTCCGGGCCTTCCTGCAGCACCACGCCCTGGGCGTCCACGATGCGCAGATAGACGATGGCCTCGTTCTCGGCGCGAAGACGCGCGGCCAGGCTCTGCAGCCGGTAGCTGCCCGCGGCCCGCACCGACTCCAGTCCGGGCTTGAGCACGCTGGCGATGATCGACGCGAGCCGCTGCTGCTCCCCGCGCAGGACCTGGAGGTAGAGCACCGCGCCCAGCAGCACCACCGCGGCCACCAGCCCGCCAGCCAGCGCGAGGAACGAGAGCGCCAGGCGCCGGTCGATGCGCTCGAAGTCGGGGAGGCGGGTGGGGGTCATCGCCCTGGGGGCTCCCGGTCGGTCACGGTCTTCAGCTCGGGGCTCCAGCGCGGCTCGGCGCTGGGCCAGGGCTTCAGGAAGGCCTGGGGGAGCGGCCCGGCCCACGCCACGCCACCAGCT
>CAZAIE010000335.1:0-7314 GCA_964485035.1 uncultured Myxococcaceae bacterium
GGATTACCAGGGGTTACGCGGGGCTCTCAAGCGGCTCGAACGAACTCTGGTGCGCAGACGGGCCTCTAGTTCAACGGTAGAACCGTGGACTCTTAATCCACCAATCAGGGTTCGATTCCCTGGGGGCTCATGCAGTTCTTGGAGGGTCGTTCAACGGCTAGGACGGCCGGCTCTGACCCGGTCAATCGGGGTTCGAATCCCTGCCCTCCAGTCGCGCCGGTGTAGTTCAGCGGCAGAACGCCTGCCCTGTAAGCAGGATGACGCCAGTCCGAGCCTGGCCACCGGCCTCACGTACCACCACGACTCGCGCGCCTCCACGGTGGGGGCATCGGTCCGCAAAACCGATCTCACGGGGTTCGACTCCCCGGCGAGTCTTCGGATTCGACTTCGCCCGGCGCTGCGCTTCCCTCCGGGACGAAGTCTTCCTGCCCTGGTCCTCTAACGGCTCAGGAGACCGGGTTCTCAACCCGGCAGTAGGGGTTCGATTCCCCTCCAGGGCATGCAGTGTGACGGAGCGTAGCGAAGCCTGGTATCGCGCCTGCTTTGGGAGCAGGAGACCGCCGGTTCGAGTCCGGCCGCTCCGAAGGTGATCGTCACGCAGCTTCGGCGATTCCAGTGACGGCGTGTGGCCCAGGTTGGTAGGGCGCCTGGTCGGGGACCAGGAAGTCGGCGGTTCGAGTCCGCCCTCGCCGATGCAGTCGTCGCAGTGATCTGGGTGGAGTTCAACGGCGTGTAGCGCAGCCTGGTAGCGCACTTGCTTGGGGTGCAAGGGGTCGGCGGTTCGAATCCGCCCACGCCGATGTCGCAGTTTCCGGAGTGTGGCTCAGCTTGGTAGAGCGCCTGGTTCGGGACCAGGAGGTCGGCGGTTCGAATCCGCCCACTCCGATAGATCGTCACGCCTTCGGCCTTGCGGCCTCACCGCATGAAGCCGCGGTTCGGCACTACGGCCTTCGGCGATCTCTCGTTGTTCCCGCGCATCGTCCAACAGCAGGGCCCTCGCCCGATGAGCGAGTGATCGAGGTGCGACTCCTCGTGCGCGGACTGTGGCCGATTGCGAAGAGTCGAGCACGCCGGCTGTGACCCGGCGCCAAGTGGGTTCGAGTCCCACCGGTCACCCTCGCCACATGCAGCTCGCAGCACCTGCCTCGTAAGGCCCACGGTGGGCCGCCCGGCCGTCTACCGGGTGCCAACGGGTTCGACTCCCGTACGAGGCGCTCTGGGGTCATCGTCCAATGGGAGGACGCAAGGTCGGCAATCTTGAAATCCGGGTTCGACTCCCGGTGGCTCCACTGACGCGAGGGTCGTCCAAGGGAAGGGCACCGGTTCGACAAGCCGGGGACCAGAGTTCGAGTCTCTGCCTTCGCATCGCAGTTCCTGTCTTCGGGCTCATAGGTCAACAGGAGACCGCCGCCCTCGCATGGCGGAAATCCGGGTGCGATTCCCGGTGGGTCCAAGTGTCGCCTCGGGGCTCTTGGTTCAATGGGAGAACACCGGTTTTGCACGCCGGGGACATTGGTTCGATTCCAATAGGGTCCAAGGATCTTCACGGCTCCGGCCGGCGCCGAAAGCATCCGGACCTGGGTCCTGGCCTCCGAAGCCGGGTCGGGGAGTTCGACTCTCCCACAGGGCTCTCGCCTCAACGCATCAGCGCCTCATCCGGCGGATCCGGCGGCTTGGCTACGAACCAGGCTGGCGGGGGTTCGACTCCCTCATGGGGCTTCTTGCAGCACCTGCATCGTCTCGCCTCATCCGGTGGAACCGGCGGACTGGTTACGAACCAGACTGGCGGGGGTTCGATTCCCTCATGGGGCTTTGCTCCGCGCGCCGGACGCGCACGAAGGTTTCCTAAACCATCGGCGCCGAGTTCGACTCTCGGGCGGAGCTTGCGGGGTTGAGGAGCAGAGCCGGCGGCGCCGCGTCACGCAAATCCACGCGGCGCCGAAGGCAAACCTCACCTGGCTCATACCCAGGACAAGGCAGGTGCGACTCCTGCCCCCGCTACCACGTGGGTTCGTTCAGTCGGCAAGGACGCTGGTCTCATAAGCCGGAGACGGGGGTTCGACTCCCCCACCCACGACTCCCGCCGGTCGGTTCCGGCGGGTGGACCCAACATCCAAGAGAGGAGCGCAACCATGGACACCCTGGTGCTGAGCGCGTCCTACGAGCCCATCGCCAGGGTCCCCTGGCAACGGGCGGTGACGCTGCTCTGGGAGGGGAAGGTAGAGGTGGTGCAGGAGTTCGAGGACTGGACCGTGCGGTCGGTCACCGTGGAGATCAAGGTGCCCGCCGTCATCCGGTTCCTGAAGCGGATCTTCGGGCGCCGGCGCGCGGTCCGCTTCTCGCGCGAGAACGTGTACGCGCGGGACCACGGCCGCTGCCAGTACTGCGGCAACCAGGTCGCGCGCCCCGAGTCCACCTACGACCACGTCGTGCCCCGGTCGCAGGGCGGGCACACGCGCTGGGAGAACGTCGTCATCTGCTGCACGCCGTGCAACCAGCGCAAGGGCGGGCGGACTCCGGAGCAGGCCGGCATGCGGCTGCTCTCGGTCCCGGTGAAGCCGAAGTCGCTGCCTGAGTCGATGCGCCTGACCTTCGTCTACCAGAAGGGCATGCCCAGCGAGTGGCGGCAGTGGCTGAGGTCCGCCGCGTACTGGAATCAGGAGCTCGAGCAGGACTGAGGGCGCAGCGCTGGGCTCTCCCACGCGCGCGGGAGAGCCGCGGCGCGGCCCGGTCCACGAGAGCGAAACCGGAGGGTGAACTGGCTGGGCAGCCAGCGCCGCCCTGAAAGCGGATGGCACGGCACGACCGTGTGGGGATCGACACCTCCGCCCTCCTCCACCGCGGGCCGCCAGGCGTTCTGGCGGCACTTGGAAGGTGAACTGGGCGTGCGCCCAGGCCCGGCCCGAAACCGGTGCGTGTCCTCCGGGACATGGGGATCAAGACCTCCGCCTTCCGCTTTCCGCCGAAGGCCCTAGTGCTGCGACGCGGCTTCTTGCGGCGCAGCCGAGGCCGTAGGCGGTGTTGGAGACACAGACAGTCTGGAGAGCCAACTGGGGCGGGCCCCCAGCGCGGTTTGCTAAACCGATGGCCGGCGACGAGCCGGTGAGGTTCGAGTCCTCGACTCTCCGCTGGTGTAGGCCGAGTAGCGCCCGGAGCCGTCCTGCGACGCCCGCCTCGTGCGGGTGTCCGTCGCGGGCCGTCGCGTCCGTGCGTCCTGCGTCTTCAGGCCGACACCCGGAGGGGCCACCGTACGGTCCACCAACGGAGCCAGAACTCCGCTGACCTAGCTCAGCCTGGTAGAGCACGAGACTTGGAATCTCGCGGCTCGGGTTCGAATCCCGAGGTCATCCCCGCGCTCCCGCCGCTAGTCGTTGCCGCGCACCCCGCTGCCTCTGGACGAGGCGGGCGCCTGCGCGTCCGCCGCCCCGTCGCCAGCGCTCTGGACGGCTCGTGTGCTGCCTGCACGAGCATCCCGGGCGTCCGCGCTGGGGCTCCGACGCGTCACCGCCCGCCGGCCTCGGGCAGCAGCCGTCGGGTGGGCGACAGCCGCGACACGGCGGGAGCGCACTTTTTCTGCGGCCAGTCCGCACGCCGGCACCGCCGGCACCATCGACCACGAAAGGAGGTCGCCATGCAGCTCGTCGTCTCTTCCCACGAACGCGTGTTCCTCGTCCGCGACGGACACGCCACCCGGTGCCTCGGCCCCGGGCGCCACTCCTTCTTCGGCCGGTTCGGCCGGGTGAAGGCCGTGCGCTACGACACCCGCGAGCTGCTGGTCGAGCTCGAGGCCGACAAGCTCGCGCTGGTCCCGCCCGACGAGCTGCAGTTCGTCGAGCTCGCCTCCCACGAGCGCGCGGTGGTGCTGCGCCGCGGCCGTCCGGTGAAGTGGCTCGGCCCCGGCCAGCACCAGGTCTGGACCGCGGAGCGCACCTTCAAGGACGCGAAGCGCACCGCGGCGGTGCCCACGGTCAGCGTCCAGGTCCTCGACACCTCCACCGTCCAGGTCGCGCCGCTGCGCGACGAGCTGCGCCCGCTGGTCCCCGCCAGCGACTACGTCGAGGCCACCGCGCCCGAGGGGTCGGTGGTGCTGCGCTACGTCGATGGCTCGCTGGACGCCGTGCTGCCCGCAGGACGCCACGCGGCGTGGACCACGGTCCACAAGGTGCAGCTGGCGGTCATCGACCTGCGCGAGCGCGTGCTCGCGGTCACCGGCCAGGAGGTCATGTCCAGGGATCGCGTGTCGCTGCGGCTGAACCTGTCCGCGGCGTTCCGGGTGAAGGACGCCCGGCGGCTCGCGACCGTCGCCCGCGCGCCCGACGACATGCTGTACCTGGCCATGCAGCTCGCCGCGCGTGAGGCGGTCGCCTCCCGCACCCTCGACGAGCTGCTCGCCGCCCGTGAGGACGCGGCCTCCGAGATGCACCTCGCGGTGGCCTCGCGCGCCGAGGCGGTGGGACTCGAGCTGCTCCGCTTCGGGGTGAAGGACGTCGTGCTCCCGGGCGAGATGAAGACCCTGCTCAACCGGGTCATCGAGGCCCAGAAGGAGGCCGAGGCGAACGTCATCCTCCGCCGCGAGGAGACCGCCGCGACCCGCTCGCTCGCCCAGACCGCCAAGGTCCTGGGCGAGAACCCCCTCCTGGTGCGCCTGAAGGAGCTCGAGGCATACAAGGAGCTCGCCGCGAAGGTGGGCCAGGTGCACGTGGTCCTCGGCGAGGGCGGGCTGTCCAAGTTCGAGCTCAAGGCCTGACCTGCGCCCGCGGAGCCACCGTGCTCCGCGGGTGCAGGGCCGTTCTTGCCCCACGAGCCGGATGCTCAGCCGGGCCTTCTAAGCCTGGCGGCCGGGTTCGACTCCTGGGTGGGGCGCTCTCTGCTGTCGCGAACCGTCCGCGCGCGCCGTGTCTCCAAGAGACATGGACCTCCTCGTCCAGCCGCGACGTCCCCTGCCCTGGCTGCTCCGGCCGCTGGTGTGGCTCACCCGCCGCATCACCGGGAAGGATCCGCTCCCGGCGCGGCTGCTCGCCCACACCCCCAAGCTCGCTCTCGGCGCGGGCGTCGTCGAGGCCCTCGCGGCCTCCGCCCCGGCCGACCTCGATGCCCGCTCGCTCGCCACCGCACGCATCGTCGCGAGCGGCGTGGCCGGCTGCCCCTTCTGCCTCGACATGAACGCCGCGACGTGGAAGCGCGCCGGGCTCGCGCCACAGGAGCTCGAGGCGCTGCTCTCGCTCGACGAGTCGCGCTGGGACGCGCTGGGCGAGCGCGAGTCCTGCGCGGCCCGGTTCGCCCGAGCCCTGTCGTCCACTCCCGTGGTCGTCCCGCCCGAGCTGCGCGCGCGGCTGCAGCAACTCTTCAGCGAGCGGGAGCAGGTGGTCCTCGCGGACACGGTGGCGCTGGTCAACTTCTGGTCGCGGTTCAACCAGGGACTCGGAGTGCCCTCGGCCGGGTTCTTCGACGAGTCGGTCTGCCGCCTCCCCTCCCCTTCGTGAGCGGCTCGCCTTGTGGCCCGCGACGTGGAAGGGTTGGTCGTTCCCTTCGCCGAGGCGCCCATGAGCCGGTTCGCGCTGCCCTCCCTCCTCGCCGCGCTGCTGTTCTCCTGCGCGGAGACCTCGCTCCCGGTCGGTCCCGACGCCCGCCCCGCGACCGCCCTCGACGCAGGGACCACCGACGCCTCCGAGTCCGAGGACGCCGCGGAGATTCGCGAGGACGCTGGCCTTGAGCCTGGACCCGATGCGGCCGCAGAGCGGCCCGACGCCCGCGCTGGACGCGACGCCTCGGGTCCACGCGACGCCTCCGCAAGCACGGCCGATGCGTCGACCCCGGTCTGTGAGCCCTTCGGCCGCTTCGGGGTGCCCACCAACACGTTCACGCTCCCCGGCCCCGACAGCTCCGGCTCGCTCTACGTCCCCGACGTCCAGGCGAAGTACCCAGCCGTGGACTGGCAGACGCTCGACCGGCTCTACATCCCCGCTGGCGACTACAAGCTCATCAACCTCGGGAACCTGCCGGTCCGTGACGCGTCGAGGCCTCTCGTCATCACCAACCTCGGCGGGCAGGTGCGGCTGTTCCCGCCGGTGGGCAGCAGCACCGGGTATCTCTGGTCACTCGGCGACGGCTCGAATTGGATTCTCACCGGACGCTACGACCCCGACTCGCGCACGGGTGACGCCTCGTTCCCAGGTCACCGCTGCGGCGACTACGCGCACTCCCGGAACCGCTACGGCTTCCAGAGCGACGACGGCTTCCGCAACGGCGGCCACATGGGCCTGGGAGTGACCGGCGCCACCCGCTTCGAGATCGAGTTCGTGGAGATCACCCGCTCGGGCTTCGCGGGGCTGCGGGTGAACCAGCCGAAGGCCGCTGACGGCACGGTCGCGCCGCTGGAGGACGTCCGCCTCCACGACCTCTACATCCACGACACCAAGAGTGAGGGTATCTACTTCGGCTCCACGCAGGGCGCGCCCACGCCGCTCGCCATCGGCCTGCAGATCCACGACAACCGCATCGTCCGCACCGGCACCGAGGCGCTGCAGGTGCAGAACCTCGGACCGGGCACCGAGATCCACCACAACGTGATGGCCTTCGGCGCCCTGGACTGGCGCGCCGCGTTCCAGACCTACCAGGACAACAACTCGCAGGCGCAGCTCCGGCAGGGCGACATCCGCTTCCACCACAACGTGTTCATGGGCGGTGCGGCGTCGCTGCTGAACCTCTTCTCCGGCCCCGAGGGGACCGACCCCGGAAGGCAGGTCGAGTTCAGCGACAACTACTTCGCCGACGGCCTCAACCTCGGCATCTACTTCGGCGGGACCTCGGGCGCCGACTCCTCCTACCTCTTCCGCCGCAACGCCTTCCGCGGGCTGGACTTCGGCTACGACTCGCTCAACCCCGCTGCGACCGACTATGGGGTGGTCTTCCGTCTCGGGGCCGACGTGGACTCCCCGGTGCAGCTCACGGAGAACACGTGGGAGGGCTCGAAGAAGCTCCTCGCCGGGCTCACCGGCGGGTCGGGCACGGTCGGCGGCGTGACCGCCACTGCGAACGTGAATGGCCCGGTCCCGCTCTTCGAGTTCGTTGAGTCGGGCTTCCCCAACGTCCCGACGCGCAGGCTCGAGATGTGGACGGACGTGGCGACGCTCGCGCCGGGCAAGCCGTCGATGGCCTACCCGAAGGGCGCCCTGGTGATGCACGACGCCGAGCTGTACGAGGCGCTCGCGGACAACACGAACAAGCCCCCGCCCGAGCACCCCGCCATCTGGCGGCACCTGCCGCTGCCGGTCGACGACCTGCGCACGCGCCCCGGAACCCCGTGGGCCGATC
>CAZAIE010000336.1:0-7313 GCA_964485035.1 uncultured Myxococcaceae bacterium
TCCGGCTGCTGGGCCTCGGCGAGGACGGCCTCGAAGTCTTCGGGGACGGCGACAGCGCGGGCGGCCTCGAGCGCCGCGGTCTTGTTCTTCTGCGAGTCCTGGCTCGCGCCGATGAGCGAGACCACGTCCCGCAGGTCGGCCTGAGAGACCTTGGTCGCGCCGGCTGCGGCGGCCTGGGCCAGCGCCCAGGTCTTCCAGCAGGCGACCACCTGGGAGAGCGGCGGCGTGGTCCCGGCGGCGACGGCGTCGAGGAGCTTGCGTGTGCTCGCGCCCATCTTCGCCCCGGTGCCGAGCAGCTCCGCGACGCTCTGGGCCACCTCGGTCCGCTCGAAGGCGTCCTGGGCCCGCAGGGCCGGGTAGAGGGCCTCGCGCGCCTCCGACTCGGAGATGGAGGCGCCGCCGCTGGACTTCGTCTCCTGGGCCTTGGCGATGGACAGGCGGAAGTGTTCGACGGGGCGGACCAAGGCAGCCTCCAGGGAAGGGTGCAACCGGGGGTTCCGGAAGCGTAGGCGGGTTGGGAAAAAGCGTGCAAATACCCGGGCTCACCCCTCCCTGGTTCCTTGACACTCCCGAGCGCGCACGCCAAGGTCCGCGCCTCGAACCGGCGGCCAGGCCGCCCTGACACGGAGCAAGTCGATGCGCGCGGAGTGGATCGCGAGGCGGCGGGGTGAAGCAGTGGTGACCCAGATGGCGTTCGCGCGCCGCGGCGTCGTCACCGAGGAGATGCGGTTCGTCGCCGAGCGCGAGCAGATCGCCGCCGAGCTGGTGCGCGACGAGGTCGCCGCCGGCCGGCTCATCATCCCCGCCAACGTGAACCACCCCGAGCTCGAGCCCATGGGCATCGGCGTCGCCACGCGCTGCAAGGTGAACGCGAACATCGGCAACTCGGCGGTCAACTCCGACATCCAGGGCGAGCTCTGCAAGCTGGGCCTGGCGCTGGCCCACGGCGCGGACACGGTGATGGACCTCTCCTCGGGCGGCGACATCCCCCGTATCCGCGAGGCCATCATCCGGGCGTCCAAGGTCCCGGTGGGCACGGTGCCGCTCTACGAGGCCGTCGCTCGCGTGGCGCAGGTCGAGGACCTGACCCCGGAGCTGTTGCTGCAGGTCATCGAGGAGCAGGCGAAGCAGGGCGTGGACTACATGACCATCCACGCCGGGCTGCTGCGCGCCCACGTCCCGCTCGCCCAGAAGCGGGTGGTGGGCATCGTCAGCCGAGGCGGCGCGCTCATCGCCCGGTGGATGCTGGCGCACGGGAAGGAGAACCCGTTCTTCACCCACTTCGACGCCATCTGCGACATCTTCCAGCGCTACGACGTGGCCTTCTCCCTCGGCGACGGCCTGCGCCCCGGCTGCCTCGCCGACGCCTCGGACGCCGCGCAGTTCGCCGAGCTCTCGACGCTGGGCGAGCTCACCCGCCGGGCGTGGAAGCGCGAGATCCAGACGATGGTCGAGGGCCCGGGCCACGTGCCCTTCGATCAGATCGAGATGAACGTGAAGCGGCAGGTCGAGCTCTGCGACGGCGCCCCGTTCTACGTGCTGGGCCCGGTGGTCACCGACATCGCGCCCGGCTACGACCACATCACCAGCGCCATCGGCGCGACCGCCGCCGCCACCGCCGGCGCGGCGATGCTCTGCTACGTCACCCCGCGCGAGCACCTGGGCCTGCCCACTCCGCAGGACGTGAAGGACGGCCTCATCGCCTACAAGATCGCCGCGCACGCCGCCGACGTCGCCCGCCACCGGCCGGGCGCCCGCGACCGCGACGACGCCATCTCCCGCGCCCGCTACGCCTTCGACTGGGAAGAGCAGTACCGCCTCTCGCTCGACCCGGAGACCGCCAAGCGCATGCGCGAGGAGGTCCTCCCCGAGAACATGCGCAACGAGCCGTTCTGCTCGATGTGCGGCCCGAAGTTCTGCTCGATGCGCGTGAGCAAGAACCTGCCCAAGGCGTAGCGACAGACCTTCTCGGGAGGCCGCTCCCCTCAGTAGCAGACCCAGGGGAAGCCGCACGTCCCGGACTGGCACTGGCAGTTGCCGATGCAGCCCTCCCCGCCGGGCAGCTTGGGCTGGCACGAGTCGTTCCAGCACCAGCCCTTGCAGTTCGGGCTGCAGTTGTAGGCGTCCTTGGTGCAGGACCTCTGGCAGGTGCGCAGGGCGCATTGGTACGCGCCGCAGTCGTTGTTGGGGTCGGTGTTCCAGGCCACGTCCACGCAGGCGCCTGCCGAACAGACCATGCACGTGGAGCACCTGGAGCCATTCGGCGCGTTGTCGCAGGTGCCGCTCGCCGAGCACTTCTGGCAGGTGCCGCACGAGGTCCCCACGGCGACGTTCGTACAGGCTCCCGTGGCCGAGCAGACCTTGCAGGCCCCGCAACTGGCGCCGGTGTTCGGCACGCACTGGGCGCTGGCGTTGCACACCTGGCAGGTGCCGCAGCCTGCCCCGACGTTCGGGACGCACTTGCCGTAGACGTCGCACCGCTTGCAGGCGCCACAGGGGGCTGCGCACGGCACGCGGCAGACGCCCAGGTCGCACCAACCCGACAGGCAGACGGTGTTGCTGGTGCAGCTGCTCCCGGCTGGCTTCTTGGGCAGGCAGCCCTGGGGTATGGAAGCGGTGTAGCAGTACGCCGCCGTGGGGTCGCAGTTGGCTGGAGCGCCGGTGCAGTTGGCGTGGCAGGCCCCGCTCCCGTTGCAGGTGTAGAGCCCGCAGCTGTTGCGTGGGTCGCTCCCCGAGGGCACCAGCGCGCAGGTCCCCAAAGAACCCGCGAGGCCGCAGGCCCGGCAGGTCCCGGTGCACGCGCTCTCGCAGCACACCCCGTCGACGCAGAAGCCGGAGGTGCAGAGCCCAGCCGCGGTGCAGCTGGCGCCGTTGGCGAGCTTGGGCACGGTGACCTCGGTCGAGCCCGAGACGGCGCCGAGCGTCGCGGTGATGGTGGTGGCTCCGGAGGTGAGGGCCTTGACCAGCCCCGCGCTGCCCAGCGTGTTGGAAACGGAGGCGACGGTGGCCGAGGAGGAGCTCCAGGTGGCGCTGGAGGTCAGGTCCAGCGTGGAGGCGTCGGAGTAGGTGCCGGTGGCGGTGAGCTGCTGGCTGGCTCCGAGCGGGAGCGACGGGGCCGCCGGGGTGACTGCCATCGACAGCAGGACCGCGTTGGTGACGGTCACGTCGGCCCCCGCCGAGACGGCCCCGACGCTGGCCGTGACGCGTGCGCCGCCCACCGAGACGCCCTGGACGCGCCCGGTGGCGCCGACGGTGGCGACCGCCTCGGCCGCGGAGCTCCACGTCGCCTGCGCGGTGAGGTCCTGCGTGGAGGCGTCGGTGTACGTCCCGGTCGCGGCGAACTGGAAGGAGGTCCCCTTGGCCAGCGACACCGCCGACGGGGTCACCTCGAGCGAGACCAGCGCCGCGGCGCTCACGGTCAGCGCCGCCGTGCCCGACACCGACCCGGAGGTGGCGGTGAGGGTGGTGCTGCCCACGTCCAGCCCGGTGGCGAGGCCTTCGCTCCCAGGGGCGTTCCCAACGGTGGCCCGCGAGGGATCGGACGAGGACCAGGTGACGGCGGTCGTCAGGGCCTGGCGGGCGCCGTCGGTCTGGACGCCGGTGGCGGTGAACCGCAGCGTGGTGGCCTTGGCGATGGTGGCGGTCTGCGGCGTCACCTCGATGGCGGCGAGCACGGCCGGGGTGACCGTGAGCTGCGTCTGCGCGGTGACCGAGTCCAGGGTCGCGCTCAGCTGGGCGCGGCCCTGGGTGAGGGCCTGCACGAGCCCGCTCGAGGCGGCGGCGTTGGAGACGGTGGCCACCGCCTCGTCCGAGGAGTGCCAGGTCACGAGCGGGGTCAGGTCGTGGCTCGACTGGTCGGTGAAGGTGCCGCGGGCCACGAGCTGCAGCGTGGAACCCTTGGCGAGCGATGGGGCGACGGGGGTGATCTCGAGGGAGAGCAGCGTCGCTGGCGTCACCTCGAGCGTCGCGGTGCCTTCGTGGCCCCCGACCGTGGCCTTCACGGCGGTGGTCCCCTCGCCGTGGCCCGTGGCGGTGCCGGAGAGCGCCGCGCCGTTCCCGACGGTGGCGATCGCCGCGTCGGCGGTGCTCCAGGTGGCCTCGGCGGTGACCACCTGCTTGCTGCCGTCGGAGTAGCTCGCGGTCGCCACGAAGGCCTGGGTCGTCCCGCGGGCGATGGAGGCCGAGGCGGGGGTCACCGAGATGGAGACGAGCAGCGCGTCGCTGATGACGAGCGGGGCGGAGGCGGTGATCGCCCCAAGGGTGGCGGAGACGGTGGTCGTGCCCAGCGCCTTGCCCAGGACGGCGCCGGCCGAGCCCGCCGCGTTGGAGACGGCGGCCAGGGCCGGGTCCCCCACGGCCCAGGTGACCGTTCCGGTGAGGTCCTGCCGGGTGAGGTCGGTGAAGATGCCGGTGGCGGTCAGCTGGAGGTTGGTCCCCTTGGGCACGGACGGCGCGGCCGGGGTGATCTCGAGCGAGGCGAGCTCGGCCGCGGTCACCGTCAGCTGGGCCTTGCCCACGCGCTCCCCGAAGAGGGCGAGCACGGCGGTCCCTCCCTCGGCCAGGCCCCGGACCTCGCCGGCGCTCCCCGCGGCGTTCGAGACGCCCGCGATGGCGGCGTCCGAGACCGCCCAGGTGACCTGGCTGGTGAGGTCCTGCCGGGACTGGTCAGTGTAGATGCCGGTGGCGGTGAACGGCTGGAGCCGGCCCTTGGCGAGGGTGGCGAGGCTGGGGGTGATCGAGAGCGAGACGAGCGTCGCCGCGGTCACCTCGAGCGTCGCGCTGGCGTGCAGGCCCCCAAGGCTCGCCCCGAGCGTCGCGGTCCACCTTCAGCGCGCTGGCCACACCCGCGGAGCCCGCGGCGTTCCCGACGGCGGCGACGGCCGCGTCGGAGGTCGTCCAGGCCACGCTCGCGGTGAGGTCCTGCTTGGTCTGGTCGCTGAAGACGCCGGTGGCGGTGAAGGCCTGGGTCAGGCCGGCCGGGAGGCTGGCGGTCCCCGGGGCGATCTCCAGCGAGACGAGGGTCGCGGCGGTGACGGTGAGCTGCGCGCTGCCGGTCACGGCTCCCAGGGACGCGCTCACCGAGGTCGTGCCGACGCCCAGGCCCCGGGCGAGCCCGGCGGGCGCGGGGGCGCTGGAGACCGCTGCCACGGACGCATCGGCGGCCGCCCACGTCACCTGTCCCGTCAGGTCCTGCTTGGACTGGTCCGAGAAGAGGCCGGTGGCAGTGAAGGACAGCGTCGTCCCCTTGGCCAGCGAGCCCACGGCCGGGGTCACCTCGAGGGCGGTGAGCCTGGCTGCGGTCACCTCGAGCGTCGCAGAGCCCGACACCCCGGCGAGGGTCGCCGAGAGGGTGGTCGTGCCCACCTTCAGCGCCCGCGCGAGGCCAGCGGTGTCGACCGACGCCACCGCGGAGTCGGAGGACGCCCAGGTCGCGTTCGCGGTCAGGTCCTGCTTCGAGCCGTCGTCGAAGAGCCCGGTCCCCGCCAGCTGCTGGGTGGTCCCGCGGGCCAGGGTCGCCGAGCCGGGGGAGACCTCGAGGGACACCAGCGTCGCGTCGGTCACCGTCAGCTCCGCGGCTCCGGTCACTGGACCGAGCGTGGCGGTGAGGGTCGCAGTCCCCCCGCTCACCGCCTTCGCGAGCCCCGTGGTCGAGACCGTCGCCACCGCGTCGCTCGAGGACGTCCAGGTGACGGAGGCGGTGAGGTCCTGCTTGGTCTGGTCGCTGAAGACGCCCACGGCGAAGAGCTGGACCGCGCTCCCGCGGACGAGCCGGGGCGCGGCCGGGGTCACCGACAACGCGAGCAGCTGGGCGTCGGTGATCTGGAGCGCGACGTGGGCAGTCCTCTTCATGACAGCTCCTGGAGGTGGGCTCAGAGCGGCCATCGTACAGGATGCGGAAGGCCTGTCGTCCCAGGGGACTGGGCCGGGCTGTCCCCACAAACGTCGTGAGGATGAATCGGACTGGTGAAATAGGCAGTAGATACAAATAGATACGAGCTGCCTCGGAAGGCCCGGGAAGGCCCCTCCAGGCTCCAGGGAAGCCCCAGGAGCGACGTTCGTTCGTCAGGCTTGTTAAAGCCCGCATCCCCCGGTCATCGTCGCAGGCCGGGCCTCCCAGGAGCCCTGGTGGCCTCTTCGGCCGTTTTTTCGGTGGACCTGGCCGTCTCGAACCCTCCAGGCCGCCCATGCCTCCCTGGCGGGGGGTGTCCGGTAATCTCCCGAATGATGACGGGTCGAGCGGACGTCCAGACGCCGCTCGGAGGTCCTCAATGGTCCGGTTGCTCGTTGCAGTCCTGGCGGTGCTCGTGGTTCCTGGCGTCGGCGCGGGGCAGGTCGACGAGGAGGAGGGCGGGACCTTCTCCACCTACAGCGCGGACGAGGCACGGCTGGACCCTTCAGACTTCCCCCCACCGCCCGAGCCGGAGCCGAAGCGCGTCCGCAGCCCGCAGGACGAGCTCTTCGAACGCTTCCACAACGAGCTGGCCGAGTGGGGCCGGTGGGAGAAGCATGCAGCCCACGGGTGGATCTGGCGACCGACCGTGATGGCCTTCCGGCCCTTCGCGAACGGTTGGTGGACCTCCACCGACCAGGGCTGGAGCTTCGAGTCGGACGAGCCGTACGCCTGGGCGGTCTACCACTACGGACGCTGGGCGTGGGTCGATGGCGGGTGGGCGTGGGTGCCGGGCTTCGAGTGGTCGCCTGCGCGCGTCGTCTTCCGCATGTCGGAGGGCTACGTCGGCTGGGCGCCGCTTGGCCCCGATGGATTGGCTTACGACTGGATGCCCGCCGGCTGGACCACGAGCCCCTGGGTCTTTGTCCCCGCGCCCTATTTCGGCCAGCGGTTCCCCGTCGCTGCCTTCCTGGACCATGCACGCTGCCAGGCAGCGTTCCACGCCTCGGTTTCTGTCTCAGGCCGCTTCCACCACGGCGGCTGGGGCGACCGGTCTCCAGGCGTCGGCGCCCCTGGGCCGCATGTGGGCGACCACCACCGTCCGCATGAGCGTTTGCATGCGGATCGACCCCAGGCAGATGGACCCCACGGAGCGCGGCCTGCGGAGCCTCGGCCGCCGAGCCTGGCGCCACGAAAGGCCTCGGGCGCGACCGCACTGCCCGGGTTCACCGTTCGGACGCCGCCCGGCGAGTCGGCGCCGACAGGCCAGCCTCCGAAGAAGAAGGGGCGGTGAAGGCGCAGGTCTTCAGGTGATCCAGGCCAACTCGCTGGAGGCAACACGCCAGGAGCCCGCGGGGCTGCGCTCGAGGAACACGGACCACCCGGCGCTGAACAGGAGAGCGGGATTCGCGGTCTCGAGCGT
>CAZAIE010000337.1:0-297 GCA_964485035.1 uncultured Myxococcaceae bacterium
GAGCTGGGGCGGGGCGCTGCTGCTCGACCGCCTGGCCCGGGGCGATGCGGGTCTGCGGGGAGCGGTGACCCTCAGCGCTCCGGTGCGACTCGCCGTCGGCCCCTGCGTCTTGCGCGAGCTGCTGGCGGTCTTCCGTCCCGCGCTCTGGCACGCGGTCCGCTTCGCCAGCCTGCTCGAGGCGCTCCCCGCGGTCGGCCCCTTCCGGCGCACCCGCTTCCCGGTCCGGGTCCCTGGTGGCCGGCCGTACCTCGCCGAGTTCGCGCGGCTCATCGCGGAGCTGGACCTCCCGCGGCGGCT
>CAZAIE010000337.1:307-7310 GCA_964485035.1 uncultured Myxococcaceae bacterium
CTCCATCCGCGGTGCCCTGCCCTCGTGGTGCACGGCACCGCGGATGGAGTCATCCCGGTGCGCCAGGCCCGTGAGATCGCCACGGCGCTCGGCTCCCGCGCCCGGCTGCTGGGCCTGCGCTGGGGCACCCACCTCGACGCCGCCTTCGACTCCCGCGCCCTCCACGCCATCGCCGCGTTCGTGGAGGAGAACCTGGAGTAGTCCCTTTCCTGGAAGCCTGAAGCCAAGAGTGGGAGCCGCCGCCCCTGCTACAGGCCCCACCCGCGGAGCTTGCGCGCCAGCGTGTTGCGCCCGATGCCCAGCAGCCTCGCCGCAAGGCTGCGGTTGCCCCCCAGCTTCTCGAGCGTCGCCACCACGTGCTCCCGCTCCACGTCCTCGAGCTTGCGCACGCCGCGGACGGCGGCGGGCAGCGGCTCGAGCCCGGCCGGGGCCACGTCCGCGCCCCCCTCTGCGTCTTCCTGGACCGCCGGCTGCGCCGTGAGCCGGTTTCGCTCGGGCAGCGGGAGGTGCTCGGGCAGCAGCTCCGGGCCATCCATGATCACCACCGCGCTCTCCAGGCAGTTCTCCAGCTCGCGCACGTTTCCGGGCCAGGGATAGGAGGCCAGCCGCTGCAGCGCCGCCGCGGAGATGGTGGGCAGCTCGCGCCCGTGCCGCTTGGCGGCCGCGGCGACGAAGTGCCGCGCGAGGCGGGTCACGTCCTCGGGCCCTCGCTGGCGCAGCGGCGGCAGGCGCAGCTCCACCACCTTGATGCGGTAGTAGAGGTCCTGGCGGAACTTGCCCTCGGCCACCAGCCGCTCGAGGTCACGGTTGGTCGCGGAGACCACGCGCGCGTCGATGGGCACGGTCTTGGTTCCGCCCACCCGCTCGAACTCGCGGTCCTGCAGCACGCGCAGGAGCTTGCCCTGCACCGCCAGCGGGAGTTCGCCGATCTCATCGAGGAAGAGCGTCCCTCCCTGCGCCGCGTCGAACTTCCCCGTGGCCCGCTGGTCCGCCCCGGTGTACGCGCCCTTCTCGTGGCCGAACAACTCGTTCTCGATGAGCGAGGCCGGGAGCGCCGCGCAGTCCACCTTCACGAAGGGCCGGTCGCGCCGCGGCGAGTTCACGTGCACCGCGCGGGCGAACAGCTCCTTGCCCGTCCCGCTCTCCCCGCGCACCAGCACCGTGGCATCCGAGTTCGCCGCGCGCGCGGTGAGCCGGTAGGCCTGCCGCATCGGCTCGGACTCCCCGAGGATCCGGTTGAAGCGGTCCGCGAGCGGGAGCGGCTCGTGGGCCTCGGCGGGGGGCCGGAAGAGCTGGGTGTAGACCGTGGTGGACTCGATGACCGCCGCCGCCTGCCGCGCCAGCTCCTTGAGCACCTCGCCGTCCTCGCGGCTGAACGGTCCCCCACGACGGTTGAGGAGCTGCACCACCCCGATGACCACGCCGTTGCGGTCGAGCATCGGCGCCGCGAGCATCGACTCGGTGCGGTACCCGGTCTTCTCGTCCACGCCCGAGTAGAAGCGCGCGTCCCGGTTGGTGGTGGGGACGTTCACCATCTCCCCGGTCGCGGCGACGTGACCGGCGATCCCTTGGCCCAGCTTCAGGCGGATCTCGCGGATTTCCGGGAGGTGCGCGGCCCGGGAGAAGACCTCGCCCTTGCCCCGATCCACCAGGTACATCGTCCCGCGGTCGGCCTCGAGGGCCGCAGCCATGCGGTCGACCAGGGTGAGGAGCAGGTCGTCGATGGCGACCTCGCGCCCCAAGAACTCGCTCACTGCCAGGAGGACGGCGCTGCTTCGGTCGGCGGGCGTGATGGGCATGCTGCGCCGAATCGTACAGCGGCCACCGGCGTCGGGACACGGGCGGATCGGCTGCGGCTCCTGCATGGTCGGCCTCCCGACCGAGCGGGTTGCAGCCCCCGTGCCCGTTCCTCCTCGACGGGACACTCCAACCCTTGCCCCAAAACGGCGCAAGGCGCTGCTCCAAAGTGCCGCAGCGATCCAGGGCGATGCAGGCAGCCTTCGGCTTGCTCGCTCGGCAATCCGGGCGACCTCGCCGCAGGCTGGCTTCGAAGGGGAAGAGTCTCCAGCCTTCCTTGCTCCATCCTCGCTCGGAGCAGGGGGGCCCTCCGGCCCCCGCGCGCCCTGCCTCGCGGACTGCCTCGCCACCCCGAGGTGAATGCTCCCCCCTCGCGGCCTACCCGCGCGGCGCCTCGCGGCGCCCTTCGCGGCGTCGGGCCAGGCCTTTCCGGAGAGCAGGCACCAGGGGTCCCTCGGGGAATCCGAGGCAGTTACTTAATTGGAGTTAAGTAACGCGCCCAGCACGAGGTGTCCGCCGGGCCCCACCCGGCGCCTTCGGGCCACACGCCCCAGCACCGCGATCCTTCGAGTCCGTCCGACCGACCTGCTTGGAAGACGCTTCCCCTTCCAGGTCGTTGCGAACAGTGCCGGGCTCCGGTCAGAGCGACAGCCGGAACTTCTTGAACGCCACCCCGGTCATCTGCAGCAGCAGGAACCCGTGCCGGAACCGGTCGATCTTGGTGTCCCCGTAGGTGCGCGCACGGTACCGGACAGGCACCTCGGCCAGCTTCATCGCGCAGCGCGCCGCCCCGAAGAGCAGGTCGAAGTCCCCGAACGGATCGAAGTCCCCGAAGAAGGCCCGGCCCGCCGCGATGCGGTCGTAGTCCTCGCGGCGCAGCACCTTGGTCCCGCACAGCGTGTCCTTCACCGGCACCCCGAGGAGGTGCGTGAACGCCAGGCTGAAGAACTTGTTGCCCATGGTGTTCAGCAGCCGCATCGCCCCCGACTCCATCGGGTAGACCAGCCGCGAGCCGTTGATGAACTCGCCGTGCCCCTCCGCGATGGCGTCGTAGAACTTCGGCAGGTCCTCGGGCGGCACCGTCAGGTCGGCGTCGAGGATGAAGAGCACGT
Organism: uncultured Myxococcaceae bacterium; assembly: GCA_964485035.1. GTDB lineage: Bacteria > Myxococcota > Myxococcia > Myxococcales > UBA5297 > CAZAIE01. Next base: position 3,217 of record CAZAIE010000337.1, read on the forward strand.
CGCCGGTGGCCGCCGCGAACCCCTTGCGCACCGCGTCGCCCTTCCCCTTGCCGTCGCCCTGGTGGATGAGCATCGCGTCGCGCGTCGAGAGCCGCTGCTCGATCTCCTCGACCGTGCCGTCCTCGGAGTTGCCGTCGACGAAGATGAGCTCCGTCCCCGCCCCCAGCTCGGGAGTGCGGGCGAAGATGTTCTCCACGTTCCCCTTCTCGTTGCGGCAGGGGACCACCACGCTGCACTTCAGCGGCGGCGACGCCTGCACGTGCTGCCACGCCGGGCGCGCCACCAGGTACTCGACCAGCGCCAGGCTCTCGAAGCCCGGCAACCGCGCCAGGAACCGGTTCGCCAGCCGCGAGACCACCGGCACGTCCACGGGCAGGAGCGTCGAGGCGCCCGCGTGCACCACCTCGAAGCCCGCCAGGGCCAGCAGGTTCGCGATGTCGTCCCGGGAGAGCCAGTTCTGCTCGGACTCCGGCATCTTCAGGCCCAGCTTCTCGCCCAGCTGCAGCACCGGCTCCCAGAGGAAGTTGTGGTACGTCACCACCAGCCGCGAGCGTGGCCCCATCACCTTGCGCAGCGAGCGCAGCCCCGCCCAGACGTCGTCCAGGAAGCCGATGACGTCCGAGAGCACCACGTACTCGAACTCCTCGGTGAGCTGGAGCGCCTCGGCGTCGCCGACGTGGAACGTGAGCTCCGGGTGCCGCTCCCGCGCGATCTCCACGTGGCGCGGCGACAGGTCCACGCCGACGCCCCGGCGCGGCTCGAGCGCCGCCAGCAGGTCCCCGGTCGAGCAGCCCACCTCCAGGACGCTCGCGCCCGGGGGCACGAAGAACCGGGCCAGCCGTTCCACCTGCTCGTGGTAGTAGCGATTCTTCGAACGGAAGCCGTCGCGCTGGTCGGCAAGGCGGTCGAGCTCCGCGGTCCGGCGCTCCCGGCGCTCCCGCTCGTTCTGGGCGAAGGCCGTCTCCTCCGGCACGGGCTCGACCCGCGGACGCTTCGCCTTCGGGGCCTTGGACGCCTTCGGCGCACGCGAGGCGCCCGACGACGGGCTCTTGGGGGTCTTGGCTCTGGACATCTTGGTGGCTCCCTGGTCGGTCCGGGCGCGCACCATACACCAGCCCCGCGGCCCTCCGCCCCGATTCAGCGCTGGGCCAGCCCCGGCTCGACGCGCCGCAGGATCCGCGAGGCCAAGCCTCGGCGAGGAACGCCCCAGCCGTGCCGGTAGAGCGGCCACCGGCCCCAGACGTCCAGGATCCACGTTCGACGCTGCGAACGGCGCCGCGAGAATGCGCCGCACCCCACTCTGGCTCGAGGCCAGGAGCACCCGCAGCAGGCTCACGAAGAGCGGCGCGTGGTCTGCCTGACGTGCCCAGGGCCAGCCGCCTCGACGACTGCCCGCCTCGGACTTGGAGGATGGAAGAGACCCAAACCACAGGGCGCGCCCCGGAACGCTGTGGTAGATGACCCGGCGCCATGGCCCCTGGTCAGACCGTCGACCTCCGGAACGTCGTCCGCCGCCTCGTCGCCTGGCCCACGGCCGCCCTGCTCCTGGCCGGCGCACTGGGAGGGCTGCTGGTGCGGACCGCAGCCGGACAGCAGTTCGCGACCGGGCTCGAGTGGAGCCTGCCGGCGCTGGCCTGTCCCACGACCCCTGGCCAGATCCCCGCGAACTTCTTCACCACCTTCGTCCTCCCGGCGTCGCTCGCTGGCCCCGCCGCGGAAGGGACGCTGGCCTGCAGCTTGAGCGACGACGCCGCGGTCCGGGCGCTGCGCTGCGAGGTGCAGACGGTCCATGAGCAGGCCGCTCCCGCCTCCGCCGACGCCGCCATCGCGGCGATGGCCCAGCCCCAGAGCGTGCTGGCCACGACCATCGCAGACCTGCGCATCGGCAACGTCTGCGGACAGATCTGGGCCGTCACCCCGGAGTACGCCGCGGCGCGGGAGGCCGTCGCTGGCGGGCCCCGGCTGGTCTCGACCCGACTGCTCCCGCCGACCGTCCGCTTCCCCCAGGCCCCGCTCTTCGGGCTGGTCGCCGGCCTCTTCGCGGCGCTCCTGGTCGCTGCATGGCGGGCGCGCGCTGCGGCCTCGGTGGTCCCTGACGTGGGCCTGGGCGGGCCAGTGGCCACCGGGGCGCTGGTGGGCCTGCTCGCCACCTCCTCGATGAGCAACGTGCTGGTGGTCGACGTGGGCACCTTCACCGTCCGCTTCGGCCAGCTCTGTGCCCTCGTCTTCTTCGCCGCCGTGCTCCGGGAGAGGCGGCAGCGCGGGGCGCTCACCCTCGGCGCCGGACCGGTGCTCACCGGGCTCGCCTGGCTCGCCCTGGCCGCCGCGAGCGCGACGACCTCGTACATCCCCGGCAAGAGCCTGGGCTACCTGGCCTGGGCAGCCTTCGACCTGCTGGTGGTCTTCGGAGGGATCGCGCTATGGGCGACGACGCCGCAGCGCCTCCGCTTCGCGCTCCGAGCGTGGCTCGCCGGCATGGCCCTGGCGGTGGGGATGGGCGCGGTGCAGCTGGGCACCTGGGCGCTCGGCGGCTCTCCGCCGCTGATGGGGTGGGACACGCTGGGGCTGCCGCGCATCAACGGCTTCAGCTACGAGCCGGCCTACTTCGCCCTGTACCTGGTCCCGGGGCTGCTCTTCCTCTCGGCGCGGGTGGCGCGCCTGGGCCGCAGGGCGCTGGGCAGCGGCGCGCTCGCGGTCGCGCTGCTCGCGGCGGTGGCGCTCTCCACCTCGCGGTCGGGGTGGCTGGGGACCGCGGTGGGCCTCGCCCTGCTGCTCGTCCTCCTGGTGCTGCGCGGGGGCCGGCAGGCAGCGCTGCGGCTGGGGGCGCTGGCGCTCGCCGGCACCCTCGCCAGCGGCGCGCTGCTCGCCGCCTCCCCCACCCTGCGCGGCCACCTCGGGCGCTTCGCGAAGATGGGCGTCGACCGCACCGAGCGCACCTCCAGCGCCCCCCGGCTGATCGCCATGTCCGAGGCGGCGGCCTTCTTCCGCGCCCACCCGGTGACCGGGGTCGGGTTCGCGGGCTACGGCGGCTACGCGCTGGCCCACCCGGCGTGGCTGCGGCCCTCGGACCGCGGGGCGCATGGGGTGGTGACCACCAACCTCTACCTGGAGCTGGCCGCAGAGACCGGTCTCGTGGGCCTCTTGGCGGCGCTGGGGCTGCTCTCGTCCGTGCTCTGGCCGCTCTTTGGCCGGCTGCGCCGTCCCCTCCCCAGCGAGCCGGCGGAGCTCGCGGCCGCGCGCGACGGCCTGCTCCTCTCGTGCGTGGTGGTCTTCGCCGTGATGTTCCAGTTCAACCAGACCCTGTGGCGGCTCGACATCTGGATCCTGCTGGCCCTATCTTTCGCGGCCGCCGTCCTCCCCGAGCCCGAGCCCCGCTGAGCCCGATGCACATCGCCCTCGACCTGCGCATGGTGGGACCCCAGCTGCACGGCATCGCCCGCTACGCGCTGGAGCTGGGCCGCCGCCTGCCCGCGCTCGCCCCCGGCGCGCGCTTCGACCTGCTGGTGGCCCCGGACTTCGACCCGGCGGCGCTGGGCCCCGCGCTGCCCAACGTCCGGCTCGTCACCGCCCGCAGCCGCTTCCTCTCTGCGGCCGAGCAGGCAGAGCTGCCGCTGCTCTTGGAGCGCCTCCGCCCGGACCTGTACCACTCGACCTCCTTCTCGGTGCCGCTGGGCTACCGCGGGCCGATGGCCCTGACCCTCCACGACGCCAACCACCTCGCCTTCCCCGAGCACTACGGCCATTTCCACGGGCTCTACTACCGCTCCTTCGTGCGGCCGGGGGCCCTGCGCGCCCGCGCGGTGTTCACCGTGTCCCGCTTCGCGCAGGAGGAGATCGAGCGGCGGCTCTCGCTCCCCCGCGGCCGGGTGCAGGTGGTCTACAACGGGGTCGACGGGATGTTCTGCCCGCCCGACCCGGCGCGGGTGGAGGAGTTCCGCCGCCGTCACGGCCTGCCCGCCCGCTTCGTGCTCTACGTGGGCAACACCAAGCCGCACAAGAACGTGGGCCTCTTGCTCGAGGCGCTCCCCCGGTTGCCCCCCGACGTCTACGCGGTCCTCTGTGCCGGTCCGAAGGTTCCCGGCGCGCTCCTCGAC
>CAZAIE010000338.1:0-7308 GCA_964485035.1 uncultured Myxococcaceae bacterium
CTCGTCTCCCGATGCCTCGCCCGGGACCGGGAGCAGCGCTTCGCCGACGCCGCCGCGCTCGCCGAGGCCCTGGCCCCGCTCGCTTCCGAGGCCGACCGGGCCGCGGTGGACCGCATCCGGCGCATCCTCGCCGCCGCACCCAACACGCCGCGCTTCACGCAGTCGCAGCCCATCCTCGCCGTCAACCTCACGAACGCGCCGGCGCGCACGACCCCACCACCACCTGCCCCCACGTTCGTCGCGCCCTCGGCCCTGGACTCCCCCGACACGCTCATCCCCGGAGCGACACAGACCGAAGACGAGGACACTGCTGGAGCGGCACCTGGCCCGACCGACACCCCGGACACCTTCATCCCGGAGTTGGCCGAGCCCTCGCACCCCACCGAGCCCGCAACCCCGCCACCCGCCACCCTGAAGCGGGAAGCCGTTCGCGCAGCCCCACAGCCTTCCCCCGAGCCGGAGGACTCCTCGGCGACGGTCCCAGGGATGCCCGCGTTCTCGATGGACGACTTCGAGGACGAGGTCACACTCCCCCACGCACCCCTGAAGCAACCGCCGGCGCGCCGCAATCGCGGGCTCCTGGTGCTGCTCGCCGCGCTCGCCCTCGGCGCCGCGTCAGTGACGGGCTATCTGGCATTCCGCGCCGTCACCTCGCAGCCGACACCCCCCAGCCAGGGCCCCTAAACCCTGGCACCCCTGTGGCATCCCTGACGCGCTTTCCCTGGCACCTGCGCCCAGTGACGCGCATCACAGAACCCAACCAGCCGTAGCTACTCGTCTTTTTAAGAACCACCGGCTGGCATGCCGTCTGCATTTCCTATCCCTGTCAGGCCGCAGGCGGAGGCAGGGAAGGTCATGAGAAGCAACGAGCGCAGAGTCAACATCCACGTCAACCACGACGCGCTGCGGGCGTGGCTCAACGCGAGCAAGGCCGCGCCGAGGCCCCCCTCTCCGACCGCGAACTCCCGCACCCCCGAGACGCGGCAGGACGAGCCGAAGAAGTAGCGATCGCGCCCCTCAGCGTCGCCGCGGATCGGCGACGAACCCCACGGTCAGGCTGAAGAACACTGCCATCGCGGCGAGCACTGCGGTGGCGGGTTCGAGCGGAAGCCCGAAGAACCACCAGCCCGCGACGGCGCCGAGGAACGCCAGGCTCCCGCCCGCGGCGCTCTGCTCCATCGTCCTCCGACAGACCCGGCATAGCTTCAGGCTGGTCACGGCGCCCACCGCCGAGGCGATCAGCGCGGCGCCTGCGTAGAGCTGCCCGCTGCGCACGAGCTGGTCCAGCATCAGCGCCGTCGCTCCCACGGCAAGCGCTGCCCCGAGCCCTCCTCCGAGCAGCGCCTGTGGGGCCTGGAACCCGCTGCGCGCGAGCAGCACCCTGCGCCGCTCGACGGCCATCGCGCGCTCCCTGAACGCCCGCTGCACCAGGCGCCGCAGGCCGACCTTCACGAGGCCGTGGCCATTGCTCCAGGCCCACCCAGTCGAGGCGTCGAGGGCGGTGACGCTCACCGAGACCTTGGGGCTGGCGACCCCTCGTCGCACGTAGTCCCGGTTCGCCGCCAGCCACGCCGGGGACGGCGGGCCTTGATGGAACTCGACGACCCGGAAGACCACCGGCATCCGGTTGCGCCCCACGGCGCCGGTGAGCTGCGTGAACCAGGCGGCCTGCTCGACCAGCTTCTCGAGAGGGAGCCGCTCGACCAGCGCCGCGCCGTCGAGCACCAGGCGCTGGAGCACCACCTCGAAGACCAGCCCGTCCGAGAGGACCAGCACCTGGTCGGCGAAGGCGAGCAGCGGCTCGAGCTCCGGGAAGGTGCACAGCCGCGCCTCGAAGGGCCCGAAGACCTCCCGCAGCTCCTGCGGCATCGCCGGCGGACCGCCGCCTCTCGCCCGGACCAGGACCGCGAACCGCCGCTCCAGCACCCACTGCCGGGTCAGCTCGTCGAAGGCCGCGCGCGCGTCGGCGAGACTCATCTTCGCCCCCTGGAAAGACACTGCGGGCGGCCCCGTTGCCAGAGCCGCCCGCAGGAGACTGTCGGACCTGGCCGCCTACGCCTGCGGCTGGGCCATCTTGGCAACCTCGTCCGCGAGGTTGTCCTTCTTCTTCTCGATGCCCTCGCCGAGCTGGAAGCGGGCGAACCGGCGGATCTGCATGTTCTCGCCGGTCTTGGCGATGAGCTCGTCCACGATGGTCTTCACGCTCTTGGACTGCTCCTTGGCGAAGGGCTGGTCCACGAGGCAGTAGTCCTGGAAGAACTTGTCGAGCTTGCCGTCGATGATCTTGTCCCAGGCCTTCTCAGGCTTGCCGGACTCCTTCACCTGCACCCGGTAGATCTCCTTCTCCTTGGCGACGACGTCCTCGGGGACCTCCTCGCGGCGGACCCACTTCGGGTTGAGGGCGGCGACGTGCATCGCCACGTCCTTCACCAGGTTCTGGAACTCGGGGGTGCGCGCGACGAAGTCGGTCTCGCAGTTGATCTCCACGAGGACGCCGATCTTGCCGCCCATGTGGATGTAGCTGCCGACGGCGCCCTCGGCGGCGATGCGGCCGGCCTTGGAGCCGACCTTGGCGAGGCCCTTCTTGCGCAGCCAGTCCTCGGCCTTGGCCATGTCGCCGGCGTTCTCGGAGAGCGCCTTCTTGCAGTCCATCATGCCGGCGCTGGTCTTCTCGCGGAGCTCCTTGACGAGCTGTGCGGTGATCTCTGCCATGGGGATTCGTTCCTTTCTCGGTGCGCCAGACGCACCGGGGCGCAAGAGGGCGCCCTGTCCATCACGTGCTGGGAAGCGGAGCGCCCGGCTCTTGGCCGGGCGCCCCGAGATGCGGGAATGGGGCGGAAGCTACTTGGTCTCGCCCTCGGCGGCGGCCGGGGCCTCGGCGGCCGGCTCGGCCTCCTCGACCTTGCGCACCACCTCGACCTGCGGACCCGGGCGGGCCGAACGCTGCTCGCGGTCCCCGCGGGGGCCACGGCCGCCGCGGCGGTCGCCACGGTCGCGGTCGCCACGGCCGCGGCGCTCGCTGCGCTCCTCGCGGTCGTCCTCACGCTGCTCGTCGCGCTCGGGCGCGCGGGCGGCGTAGCGGGCCGCACCCTCGACCGCGGCGTCGGCGATCTTGCCGGCGAAGAGGCGGATGGAGCGGATGGCGTCGTCGTTGCCGGGGATGATGAAGTCCACGCCGTCGGGATCGCAGTTGGTGTCCACCACCGCGACCACCGGGATGCCGAGGCGGTTGGCCTCGTGGATGGCGATGTGTTCCTTCTTCGGGTCGATCACGAAGATGGCGCCGGGGAGGCGGTTCATCTCCTTGATGCCGCCCAGGTTCTTCTCCAGCTTCTCACGCTCGCGCTGCAGCGCCGCGACTTCCTTCTTGGGCAGGCGCTCGAAGGTGCCGTCCTCGGCCATGCGCTCCAGGCCCTTGAGGCGGTCGATGCCCTGCTTGATGGTCCGGAAGTTGGTGAGCGTGCCGCCGAGCCAGCGGTTGTTCACGTAGTACTGGCCGGAGCGCTGCGCCTCCTCGGCGACCGTGTCCTGCGCCTGCTTCTTGGTGCCCACGAAGAGCACGTTGCCGCCGCGGCCGACGCAGTCGGCGACGAAGGAGTACGCCCGGCGGAAGAGGCCGACCGTCTTCTGCAGGTCGATGATGTAGATGCCGTTGCGGGCGCCGAAGATGTACGGCTTCATCTTCGGGTTCCAGCGCCGGGTCTGGTGACCGAAGTGCACACCCGCCTCGAGCAGCTGCTTCATGCTGATGGGCTGGGCGGCAGGGGCGATGGGAGGCTGGATGGTGGTCTCGGGAGTCGTCGTCGTTTCCATGGGTTTCTCCGCCACTTCCGTCACTTCGCCTTCGGACGGAGAGACCGGCTCTTGCCGGCCCTCGAGAGGCCCCGGGTCGGACCTGTGTCCACCCGGCTCTCTCCGCACCCCGAATGCGATCGGGAAGTGTGTGTATTTGCTTCGTCTTTCGGGGGCCTTCGCGAACCGCTGGGACCTCTGAAAGGCGCAGAGTGCTAGCACACGCCCCCTCCCCGCGCAAGCCGACGGACAGGGGGCCACAGGGAGCCAGGCCGCCCTCGCTCAGCCACTCTCCGTCCCAACCCCTTGAGCCCTGGTGGCTGAGAAATCGGAAAAGCCGGGACATTCCAGCAGTTTGGCAAGTGGCCCCTGGCACGCTTCCCGCAATCATCTATATATGCGCCCCAGGTTGACTCGATGGACTTGGAGGGCGGATGACTGCACGCCTCGCGACCCTGACGCTGCTCGCCTCGCTGGCTGCGGCCTTCCCGTCCACTGCGCGCGCAGCCGACTGCGCAAACCCGGACCCCAACGCCGACCGCATCTTCCACCCGTACGGCGAGCCGCCGTCCCCGTGCCCGGTGGAGGCGGTGACGCCCAAGACCTCGCTGGAGCGCGAGAACGAGGACGTGCTGAAGGACGACCGCGGCCCCCGGCAGCTGCAGAACATGGGCATCAGCGGGCTGCAGGGGGGCGCGAGCATCGCGGCGCTGGGCGGCTTCCTCTACCTGATCTCCCTCTTCTTCGACGAAGGCGAGCGCTCGGCCGAGGTCTTCAAGTGGGGCGGCATCGGCATGGCTGCGGTCGGCGGCGCCGTCTTCGTGGCGGGCGGGGTGCTGCTGGCCATCGACGCGATCACCGCACCACCCGCGGCACCGCCCGGGTCCCAGAAGATCACCGGGGCCCAGGTGCTGGTCACCGTCCACTTCTGATCCGAGGGCGGAGCCCCACATCCTCCCTGCGACCGAGTCCGCGGCGCTCTCCAGGGCGCAGTACCGGTCGTCTGCCCGAGCGCAAACGCGTGCGCATCCTCCGGACGCCCGCTCGTCCTGCAGTGAGTGAAGCGGCATCCTCGCCCCAGACCTTCGCAGGGGAAGCGATGCCCGCCGATCCCGTGGAACTCGACCTCGTCCGCGCCGCGCGTCGGCCTGCTGGGGGCGACGCGTTCGCCCGCCTGGTCCAGCGCTACCAGCGGCCCTTGCAGGGCTACTTCGCGCGCTCGCTGCGCAACGCCTCGACGGCGGAGGAGTGCTTCCAGGAGACCTGCCTGCGCTGCTTCCGCGCTCTGGAGCGCTTCGACCCCGACGCGCCGGGCGCGAACTTCCGCGCGTGGATGTACCGCATCGCCGTGCACCTCGTCCGCGACGAGCTGCGGCGCCCGGGGCTGCGCGGGCTCCCGCTGGGGCAGGACCACGAACCGGCCCGGGAGCCGACGCCCGAGGACGCAGCGGCCTGGGAGCAGCAGCGGGCGGCCCTGCAGCGCGCGGTGCGGACCCTGGCCCCCTCGTCGCGCCAGCTGCTCCTGATGCACCACTACCAGGGGCAGTCGTACCCGGAGATCGCCGCGGTCCTGCGCGTCCCGCTGGGGACCGTGAAGAGCAGGATGCACACCGCGCTGAGCCAGCTCCGGGAGGCGCTGCGCCTCGGCGAGGGGGGCCCCGCCGAGGACGCGGCCTGAGGCTCAGGGCCCGGAGGCGATGGAGACGAAGTGCACCGAGGTCCCGACCTGGACCGGACTGGTCCAGGTGCCCCCCACGAGTCGCAGGTGGTAGGCGGCCTGGTCCGTGCCGATGTACGCCAGCTCCGCCGTGGCGTTGCCCTGGCCCTTCGCGAGCGCTGGCGGGCCGGCGAGCGAGATGGCCTGGACGGAGGAGGGGTTTGTGGCCCAGGTCCCTGAGGCGTAGGTGGTGGTGTAGAGCTTCCCGTCGGTCCCGCGGAAGGCCAGGAGCACCTCCCCGCTCGCGAGCGGAAGCAAGGCGACGGGGTCGGTCGTGAAGGCCCCGGGCACGTCGGCCTGGCTGGTCCAGACCCCGCCGGTGCGGGTCGCAAACCGGACCTGGCCGCCGTAGCTCTCGCGGACCCAGGCCATGAGCAGGGTCGGGCCGCTGGCGGGAGTCGTCAGCGACGGCCCGATCCAGATGTCGCTGCGCTCCGTGGTGAGGTTGACCACCGGCTGCCACTTCCCGCCTTCGTGGTCGATCGCCGTGGGGCGGTTGGTGGAGTCCTGGGTGTAGCCCACGGTAAACGCCGTGGGGCTGCGACGGGCCAGGGCAGGCGCGCTCGGACCGAAGATGTTGCTGACCTGCGTGGAGGCGCTCCAGGCCGTCCCCGAGAACGAGGTCCGGTAGTGGTAGTAGTTCTGGCCGTGGAAGATGGCCTCGGCGTCGACCCCTCCCTCCAGGGCCACGCGGTTCCTGGTGGTGACTCCCGCGCCCACGTCGGCGAGCGCGCTCCAGGTGCCGTTCCAGCGTGTGTACTTGATGGGGCCGACGGTCGAGTCCCCCACGATTCCCGCGGGCTCGTTGACCACGCCCACCGCCGTGCCGTCCCCGAGGAGGGTGACTGACGTGCCGATCAGCGTGGTCCCCGTTAGCCTCGTGGTCTGCCACGTCCCGCCGGGGACGTACGAACCCGCGACGTGCCCCGCGGTCGCGCTGGTCGACCCCGCGAAGAGCACCACCCGCGGGCAATAAGGAGTGCAAGTGCAGCTGACGTTCACGTTCGCGACGTTCGCGGCCAGCACGGTCCCGCTGGGGTTCGCGACGCTGCACACCTGGGTCGGGTTCGTGGGCTGCGTCTTTACCGTGACCGTGTACGCGGTGCCGCTCGCGACCGTGGGGAAGGAGTGGCTGGTCGCGCCCGCGGCCACCGCTTGATCGCTCCCTCCGTTGAGCTGCAGGACGAGGCCGGTCCCCAAGAGGTTCCCCACGCTCCCGCCCACCGAGTAGGTGTTGGTCACGCAGGTCACGTTGGCGTTGGTGACGCTGGCGCCGCCCACCTTCCCCGTCGGGTTCGAGACGGTGCAGGTCTGCGAGGGGTTCGAGGGCTGGGAGAGCACGCTCACGGTGTAGTCGGTGCCGGAGGGGATGCCCGGGTACGAGTAGCTGCCCGCCCCCGCCGACACGCTCTTGCTGTTCGCGCCGTTGAGCTGCAGCACGAGGCCGCTGCCCACCACCCCGCTGACCGAGCCGCCGACTGCGAAGGAGTTGACCACGCAGCTCACGTTCACGGTGGTGACGTTCGCGCCGCCCAGCGTGCCGGTGGAGTTCGAGACGGTGCAGGTCTGCGAGGGGTTCGACGGCTGCGAGAGCACGCTGACGGTGTAGGCGGTCCCGCTGGGCACGCCGCCGAAGGAGTAGGTGGACGCGCCCGCGGAGATCGGCCGGTCGCTCCCGCCGTTGAGCTGGAGCACGAGCCCGCTGCCGGTCAGGCCGGTCACCGAGCCGCCGATGGAGTAGGCCCCGGTGACGCAGGTCACGTGCACGTTGGTGACGTTGGCGCTGCCCACCGTCCCGC
>CAZAIE010000339.1:0-3573 GCA_964485035.1 uncultured Myxococcaceae bacterium
GGGCTTCGCGACCTACAGCACCTCCACCACGCAGTGGCCCATCCCCACCGGCGCGAACACGCTGCCCTTCGCGGTGAACCTGAGGACCACCACCTCGCCGACGGTGATGGCGGGCAAGGTCGTCAGCAGCCAGGCGCTCCAGTACGCCGGCGAGCCCGCGGTGGCGCTGGAGTTCGAGCAGGACCCGGCCCAGTGCACCGCCGGCGCCAGCGGCTCGGTGGTCTGCCCCCTCAAGCGGTTCGACGCGTCCATCTTCGTGGGCGGGCGCTACGCCACCACCGTGGACGACACCGCGTGCAGCCGCGCCGCCGCCGGGACGTTCGCGCAGGCCCGGACCCCGTACCTCGTCCCGGGGCTGGTGACCGGGACCGACCTCGACCAGGAGACCGGGGTCCGCTACCGCTACGAGTGCCGCGACAAGCAGCTGCCCTTCGGGACCAGCGCCAGCGTCCAGGAGAAGAACCAGGCCTTCGCCACCTCCAACCCCATCCCCGACGGCCGGACCCGCATGCGGAGCCTGTCCATCGTCGACGGCGCGCTGGTCGACGCGAAGTACCTGGTCATCGTCTTCAAGGAGACCTTCGCCTCCTTCCTGGGCAGCTCCGACTCCTCGGGGTTCTCCAGCTACGGGGTGATGGTGCTGCAGCGCGCGGTGGCCGACCTGGACGACCAGGCCTTCGCGGGCTCCTCGCCGCAGGACGGCCGGACCCCTCCCTCGGGCCTGCTGCAGGTCGCCTGCTCCCAGGACGTGCTCAAGCGCGCCCTCAAGTCGAGCACGGCCGTCGACGTGGGCGGGCTCTCCGGCCCCCAGCTGGCCGAGCTGGTGACCGCGCTGGTGGACGGCGTGACCTCGGGGGCCGCGGGCGCGGAGATCGTCCCGACCGACCCGGAGAAGGTCCACTACTACTGCCAGGACACCGGCCTCTTCGACGGGGGCTCGGATGACCGCGGCAACGCGGACGACCCCAAGGTCGAGTGCCCGGCGGGCAGCAAGGTCACCTACTTCACCGTGGTCGGCAAGACGCAGGCGGAGGTGGCCCAGGCCAGCTGCCAGCGCACCCAGACGACCGTGAACGGGGTGACCAAGGCCACCTGCTGGACCACGTTGCAGGAGTGGCTCGCGAACCCGCAGCTCTCGGTGAAGCTCGACGCGGTGTGGAAGTGCAAGGACGCGACCCAGGCGTACTGCGCCGAGAACCGCAAGGACCTGCGCGAGGGGAAGGCCTTCTTCCGCTCCACCGGCGCCGGCGTGGCCTTCAACCCGCTGCGCGCCGAGGTGGCCAGCGCCTTCCGCTACAAGACGCGCTTCCGCAACCGCCAGGGCAAGAGCGTGGGGTTCAGCCCGCAGATCTGCCCGGAGGGCTCGGACGCGGTGCCCTACTGCTACGACCCGCCCGCCATCGAGCAGGCGCGCGACCGCGTGGACTGCGCGGTCTCGCTCTACACCACCCGGTTCGCCAGCCTGGACGCCGGCTCGAAGGCGGCGCTGCGCTCGTACCTCAAGGGCAACTTCGCCTTCGAGCAGACCATCGACCCGACGCTGCCGCTGCCGGTGACGCACGACGGCTTCGAGCGCCTCTACGCCGAGCTCTTGATCATGCAGGGGGACGAGGCCTACACCTCGGCCTTCGCCTCGCGCTTCGACCTCGCCGGCTCCGCGCTGCTGTCCTTCGAGGGGGCGCTCTTCGAGCCGGGCGGCATCAACCTCTCGGGCGGCGCCGGCTTCGAGATGTACGTGCTCTACCAGGCGGCGCAGTACTACCAGCTGGCGCTCGACCGCTTCTACGCCCTCAGCCCCACCATCTGGAACTCCATCGACGCGCTGGGCGCCAACGACGGCTTCATCAACAAGGACACGGTGGCGAGCTACTTCGACCGCCTCATCCGCGCCTCCAGCCAGAAGAGCCGCGCCTGGAGCGAGATCGCCCGGAGGTACCAGGCCTTCAACCGGCCGGACCTGGCGCGGCTGGTCGTGGAGCGCAGCTACACCAGCGCCTACCTCGAGTCGGTGGTCCTCTCGCGCATCATGCTCAAGCTCGGCAGCATCATCCCGCCCGAGGACCGGGCCGGCGTCGCCGACCGCGTCAACCTGGCCCAGCTCACCTACCGCTCGGCGCTGCTCTGGATGCGCGACGGCTACTCGGCCATCAGCGACAACCCCACCCAGTTCGGCTTCGCGCCCGACTACGTCCCCTTCCCGGCCATCGACGCGGGCGACGACACCAACGCCTTCGAGCGCCTGCTCGAGTCGGCCAAGGCGAAGCTGGAGGTCGCCGCCGGCAAGGAGGACCTGGCGCTGGAGTCCAGCCGGGCCTACGAGACCGACGCCGCCACCTTCCAGAGCGAGCTGGTGAGCATCCGCAACAACTACGAGAACCGGCTCGCGGAGATCTGCGGGACCTTCAAGGTCGGCGCGAAGGTGTACCCGGCCATCTCCAAGTACGCCTACCTGGACCCCAAGCTCGCGCTGCTGGGCAACCCCTGCGGGCTGGTGGGCAACGGCGAGCTGCACGTCGCCCGCGGCGCCACCGAGGTCGCGGCGCTCGACCTGCGCGGCTACATCCAGCAGATCAACGACCAGACCTCCGCCGTGGACATCGAGAAGGCCCGGGTGGCCACCTTCTGCGGGGTCATCGCCGCCGACGCCACGGCGCGGTTCGCGGGCGCGCAGGCCAAGATCGTCCTCAGCCAGCAGGTCACCGCCCTCAGCTCGCTGAAGGAGCAGGCGGTGCGAGCCACCGACACCGCGGCCCGCATCTCCGAGGCGGCCAAGTGCGTGAAGATCGTCGGGACGTCGAACGGCACGGACTGCGACACCGCCGCGGCCGCGGTGGCGGCCATCACCGCCTCCGAGGCGGCGCTGTCGCTGGGCACCGTCATGCTCGACACCTCCATCATCGCCGCGCAGATCGGCATCGCCGAGATCGAGGCGGCGGAGGCGGCCTGGGACATCGGCCGCGAGTGCCCCTACGCGCTCATCGAGTCCGACGCCAAGGTGAAGGAGATGATGCTCGGCTTCGCCAAGCTCAGGCTGGACACGCTCAAGGGCGAGTACGAGGTGAAGCAGGCGGTGAGCGAGGTGATGCGCCTGGTGAACGAGGCCGAGCGCGTGCTCGCCGAGCAGCAGGAGACCGAGCAGCTCACCATCAACGTCGAGGCCGCGCGCAACGACCCCAACGTGCGCATCTACAAGAACGACGCCATCCTCGCCGCGGACCGCACCTTCCAGGACGCGCTGCGCGAGGCCTACAAGCTCACCAAGGTCTTCGAGTACTACACCAGCCAGAGCTACGAGCACCTGGGGGACCTGTACCTGGTGCGCATGGTCACCCACGGCGACATCAGCCTCGAGGCCTACGTGGCGAGGCTGGAGAGCGCCTTCAATGCCTTCGAGGAGCAGTACGGCAACCCCGACCTGCGCGTGGCGGTGGTCTCGCTGCGCGACGACGTGCTGGCCATCCCGCGGCTGGGCGAGGGCGGCAAGCCGCTGAGCGAGGACGAGCGCCTGGAGCTGTTCCGCCAGAGCCTCGCCGACGTGACGCGCCTGGACGACCGGGGCTACCTGACGCTGCC
>CAZAIE010000339.1:3583-7307 GCA_964485035.1 uncultured Myxococcaceae bacterium
TCGCGCACGACGGCGAACGCCTCGCACATGAGGCTGTCGAGCGTCTCGCCGCTCACCGCCGTCCACAAGATCCGCTCGGTGCAGGCGGAGTTCGTCGGCTCCGACGTCGGCGACGAGCTGGGCCGCGTCTACCTCACGCCCAAGGGCACCGCGCTGGTGCGGACCGTGGAGGGCGGCAAGAAGTACTTCGGCTTCCCCGAGCGCACCGCGGTGGTGAACACCTTCTTCAACGGGGTGAAGTCCTTCGACGAGGCGGTCTACACCAACTCCCGGCTGCGCGACCGGCCGCTGGTGAACACGCGCTGGGACGTGGTCATCAACCAGAAGGACGAGCAGGTGAACAAGGACGTCAACCTGAACTCGCTCACCGACGTCCGCCTGTACATCGGCTACACCGACTTCACGAACCTGTGAGGCCCGCCGTGGCACTTCGAACGACGACGCTGGGAGCGGCCCTCGCCGGGCTGCTCCTCCTCACCGCCTGTCCCAACGAGTCGCCGCCGGTTGCGTGCGGCGGGAAGGAGGGCTGCGCCTGCACCGACTCGGCGGGGTGTGGCGCGGACCTCGTCTGCGACGCGAAGGCGAAGACCTGCCGGGCGGCCAAGGACTGTGCGGCGCTGGCGTGCGTCGCGCACCAGGAGTGCCAGGCGCCGGCGTCGAAGCAGGACGCGGTCTGTCTCGCCGAGTGCGAGACCGGCTTCTTCTGGAACGGCGCAAGGTCGAGCTGCGACGTCGTCCCGCCCAACTGCAAGGTGGGAGATCCCACGAGCATCAAGGCCACCTGCGACGAACAGAAGCGGGACTGCGAGGAGCTGGCGACCGGCGGCGCGCGGTGTGGGGCCTGCAAGGCCGGGACGGTGGTCGTGGGCGAGGCCTGCGAGGACCCGGTGACCTGCGCGGCGCTGGACTGCGCGCAGTGGAACAAGGTCTGCGAGGAGCTGCCCAACGGCCACTGCACCACCTGCCTCGCGGGCTTCGTGCAGGACGGTGGGAGCTGCCGGAAGGCGAAGACCTGCAAGGAGGTGACGTGCGCCACGGGGGAGGCCTGCCTCGAGCCCGCCGAGCCGGGCATCGACGCGTCCTGCAGCAAGAACGGCTGCGGGGACAAGGCCGTGCTCGGCCCCGACGGCGTCTGCCACGGCTGCCCGGCGTGCACCGACACCGCCAAGGGCGAGGCCGGCCCGTACCTCAAGGAGGTCACGGGCGAGGGGCGCTGCATCTGCACGACCGCCGACGGCTACTTCTGGCGCGAGGGGCTGCTCCCGGGGGTCGTGCCCTGCGACGCGGACCGTGACGGCTGGGTCCGCGAGACCGCGAAGGCGGCGCTGGAGTCGGCGAGCGCAGCGATCCGCGACAACGCCCGCTGCCACGTCCGGCGGGTCGACCGCTTCGTGGTGGAGGCGGAGGGCGGGCAGACCCTGGACGTGATGCTGCTCCCGGCGGGGACGGAGCTGCCGCTCTTCGAGAGCGAGCGCAACGATGACCAGGCGCTGGTGGAGAAGGCGGTGGCGGACGGGAAGCTGCCGGCGTACGGCGCGGGCGGGCGGCCGCTGCGGGCCGAGGAGCTGAACCCGCTCGTCAAGGGCTGCATCGACAGCCAGGCCGACCTCAACGAGAACGGGCTCGCCGACGTGAACGAGTGGCACGGCAACGGGAAGCTCGACGCGGTGCTGCCCTACCTGCGCCCGTACGTGGACTTCACCTACTTCGTGGAGCTGTACCGCGGCTGGTACGCCCCCGGGGCGTCGGCCTCGGTGCCTGGCAGCTACCGCCTCCGCGAGAAGTCGCGCGACGCGATGGCTGGAGACGTCGGGGGCGTGCCGCTCTCGTACGGCACCGCCGCAGGCTCGTTCTGGCGCTCCTGCACGCGCTTCCGCGACGCGGCCTACGTCGCGGCGACGACCGCCGGGACCAGCCTGCAGGGCTTCGACTTCGCCCGCCTGGGCGCCAACAAGGACGGGTGGCCGGGCCTCAACCACCACAGCCAGTTCAAGTGCCTGCGGCTGGTGGACCAGCGCGGGGTGGCCGACCCCCCGAACTGGCTCACGCTGGACCTGCTCCGCGAGCCCCTCTCGACCGGCGGGTACAACGACCTGTACGTCCCGAACCTCTGCTCGGCGTCGGGCGTGCCCGCGGCGCCGCCCTCCGGCGTCGATGCGGTGAACCCCTCCTCCCCGAAGATCTCCTGTGGGCCGGTGGCCATCGACACGCTCACGAACGGCCAGGTCTTCTTCGGCGCCGCGACCTACCAGACCTACACGAAGGACCACTACTCGCGCGGCTGCGTGAACGAGTGCGTCGAGTTCGCCGCGCGCTGCCCGGGCTACGAGGCCGATCCTTTCAAGAACACGACCGAGTGCGTCGGGGACAAGGCGGACTTCGGCAAGCTCTTCTGCGGCTGCGGCTACAACTCGGGCGGGACCTGGTGCGAGCACGGCTGCCCCGGGCTCGTGGACGAGGCCGCGGTGGTCCCGTTCGGCTACAGCTACAAGAGCGCGACCGACCCCGGGTCGGGCGTCTCCAACCTCTTCTTCCAGCAGGGCTACACACTCACCCCGAGGCAGGGCTTCTGGCTCTGCGGCGAGCCCGCCGCCACCGCCTACGGCGACTGGCCCGCCCCGTGGCTGGGCGACCCGTCCAACCCCAACGTCGGCTTCAAGGTCGAGGGCGAGGTGCCGGCGATGCACTCCGTGGCCGAGCGCCTGTCCTCGGACTGCCCCACCGCGGACGCCGGGACGCCAGCCGGGGACGCGGGACACTGCGTCCCCGGGTTCACGGTCCAGTGAGGAACTCCATGCCTTCCCGAACCACCTCGAACCCGCAAGTGCACGAACCCCGTCTCGAACGAGAGCCGACCATGCGAACCCTCTCCTGCGCGCTGACCCTGCTGTGCACCCTGGCCGCGGGCACCGCGCACGCCCAGGCCCAGATCCCCTACCAGGGGCGCCTCGACAAGGACGGCGTGCCGATGAACGGGAAGTTCGACTTCCGGTTCGAGCTCTACAAGAGCCGCACGACCGGAAGCTGCGCCGGCACGCCCACCCCGGAGTGCCTCTGGACCGACGACTACGCGAACGTGGAGGTGAAGGGCGGCCGCTTCTCAGTCGCCCTCGGCTCCGCGAAGGCCATCGCCAACTCGGTGTGGCTGAACAACGAGGAGATCTACCTCGCCATCCAGGTGGCGGCGGCGGGCGACCAGTACACCCCGCTCGCCGGACGCCAGCGCATCCTCGCGGTGCCCCTGGCCGCGCGCGCGAACGCGGCCAAGAACTACTCGGTGACCGGCGACCTCGACGTCGCCGGCAACGCGACGGTCTCGGGGACGCTCACCACGGGGATCATCGCGCCCAAGGCAGTGAAGTGGGCCGACCCGGCGGGCGTGGCGGGCATCGCCAACGACAACGACCTCTACAAGGCGCTGATGCTCGTCGGCTCCGGTCAGTACCCTCACAGGAAGGTGATGGTGTTCGACGATCTGCTCGTGAACGGGGCCTTGCGCTGGTACACGGGCGAGAGCATCGCCCCCGACGTCAAGCGGTTGATCAATGGCACCGACACGAACAACGCGACGGTGGTCAAGGGCAACCTGAAGGTCCGCTTCGGACGCCTGACGGTCGGCGGCAACGGCTACAA
Organism: uncultured Myxococcaceae bacterium; assembly: GCA_964485035.1. Lineage (GTDB taxonomy): Bacteria > Myxococcota > Myxococcia > Myxococcales > UBA5297 > CAZAIE01. Next base: position 7,217 of record CAZAIE010000339.1, read on the forward strand.
GGACATCACCAACCTGGGGTTCGCCGATCACAACTACGTGTTCTTCGGACAGGTCAACGGGAGCGGGTGCTCGTGCTGCGGGGCGTACAGC
>CAZAIE010000340.1:0-7256 GCA_964485035.1 uncultured Myxococcaceae bacterium
CGGCTGCCCCGGCCAGGCTCGCCACCACCAAGACCATCGGCCGGGTCTCGCTGCCCCCGCCCGAGCCCGCACGGCTCGCCCGCGAGGTGGCGCAGGCCCCCACCCCCAAGACCAAGACCATCGGCCGCGCCGCCGCGGCGCCCACCCCGGCCCGCGGCGAGGTGCTGACCAAGGCCGTGAGCACGGGCATCACCCGTGCCGCGGTCCGCGACCGCATCGCCGCGCGCCTGGGCGGGAAGATCTCCCCCTCGGCGCTGGCCACCTGGGCCCGCGAGCAGTGGCTGAACGTGGAGCGCGGCGCGGCCACGGAGATGGGCCAGCGCGAGCTGCTCGAGGAGGCGCTGCAGTCGCTGGCGCTCTCCGCCACCCCCGCCGGCCAGCTCAGCGACAACGAGCTGGTCGACCTCATGGCGCGGCTGGGCTGACCGCCGCGCCCCACAACCTTGATGGAGCCGGCGGGCCGGCCGAGGCCCGCCGCCACACATGACCGCACGGGCCATCGCCTACAAAGTCCTGCTCCAGGTGGAGCGCGCAGACGCCTATCTCAACGTCGCCCTCGACGCCGCGCTGCGCGCCGCCGGGACCATCCCCCGCCAGGACGCCGCGCTGGCCACGGAGATCGCCTACGGCGTCGCCCGCCGCACTCTGGCGCTCGACGCCGCGCTCGCCCAGCACAGCAAGCGCCCGCTGAAGAAGCTGGAGAACGGGGTGCTGGTGCTGCTGCGCATCGGCGCCTACCAGCTCCTCTACCTGCAACGCGTCCCCGCCCACGCGGCGGTCGACGCCACGGTCGAGGTCGCGCGCAAGCAGGGCCTCGCCCGCGCCACCGGGTTCGTGAACGCGGTCCTGCGCAAGGTCGCCGAGACCCGCGAGGTGCCGCTGCCCCCCGACCCGCTCGAGCGCATCGCCGTCGCCGAGTCCCACCCGCTCTGGCTGGTCCGGCGCTGGGCGGCACGGCTGGGGCCCGAGGAGACCGCCGCGCTCTGCCGCGCGGACAATGAGCCGGCCCCCGTCTGCGTCCGCGTGAACCGCACCCGCGCCACCCGCGAGGAGCTGGTGGCCGCACTCGCCGCCGACGGCGTCACCGCCACCCCCACCCGCTACTCGCCGCTGGGCCTGTGGCTGCAGGACCCCGGGCAAATCGGCGCGCTCGCGGCGTTCCGCCAGGGCCTCTTCCAGGTGCAGGACGAGGCGGCGCAGCTGGTGTCGCTCGCCGCCGGCGCCCGGCCGGGGATGCGCGTGCTCGACGCCTGCGCCGCGCCCGGAGCCAAGGCCTGCCACCTCGCCGAGCAGGTGGGCGATGACGGCGAGGTCTTCGCCGTGGACGTCCACGAGCGCAAGCTGCGCAAGCTCGAGGAGGAGGCCACGCGCCTGGGGGTGGCCTCGCGGCTGCGCCTGCGCGCCGCCGACGCCTCGCGCCCCATGCCGCTCCCGGAGCGCCACTTCGACCTGGTGATGCTCGACGCCCCGTGCTCCGGGCTGGGGACGCTGCGCCGCCACCCCGAGCTGCGCTACCGCCGCGTCGAGGCCGACCTCGCGCGCCTGGCCGCGCTGCAGAACGAGCTCGCAGACAACGTGCTGCGCTACCTCAAGCCCGGGGGCGCGTTCGTGTTCGCGGTCTGCTCGCCCGAGCCCGAGGAGGGCGCCGCCCAGACCGCACGGCTGAAGGCCCTGGGGCAGGTCCGCCCCGCGCCGCTGGACGCCCCGGGCGTGCCCTGGCCGGAGCTGGTGGGCCCGGACGGCGGCCTGCTCACCTTCCCCCACCGACACCAGGCGGACGGTTTCTACGCCGCCCGCTTCACGCTGCCTTGAGGGCCGCGACGGAGACGCCATGGCCACGCTGATCGCCCCCTCCATCCTCTCCGCTGACTTCGGGCGCCTCGCCGAGGAGATCCGCGCGGCGGAGGCCGCCGGCGCCGACCTCATCCACGTGGACGTGATGGACGGCCGCTTCGTCCCCAACATCACCATCGGGCCGCTGGTGGTGGAGGCCGCGCGCCGCGCGACCCGCCTCCCCCTGGACGTCCACCTGATGATCGTCGAGCCCGAGAAGTACATCGACGCGTTCGCCAAGGCCGGCGCTGCGCGGCTCTCGGTGCACGCCGAGGCCTGCCCGCACCTGCACCGCACGCTGCAGCAGATCAAGGCGGCGGGGTCCATGCCTGCGGTCGCCCTGAACCCCTCGACGCCCCTGTGCGCCATCGAGGAGGTGCTGGGCGAGGTGGGGATGGTCCTGGTCATGAGCGTGAACCCGGGGTTCGGTGGCCAGTCCTTCATCCCCCAGGCGCTGGACAAGATCGCCCGGCTGCGCGCGCTCATCCAGGCACGGGGCCTCTCGGTGGACATCGAGGTCGACGGCGGCATCGCTCCAAGCACGGCAGGACGAGTCGTCGCCGCCGGCGCGAACGTGCTGGTGGCGGGCAACGCGGTGTTCCGCACCGGGGACTACGCCAAGGCCATCGCTGCGCTGCGCGCCGGCTGAAGCGCTGGAACTGCCCGAAAAGTTGACCGCTTTCCGGAGTGCGGGAGACAATTCGCCCACTCTTCGCCTGGAGGGACGGATGCGTCCTGTGCGGTTGTCTTCAGCCATCCTCGCGGCTTCGCTGGCGGGGCTGCTCCTCTCGGCGTGCGGCAAGTCCACGGTCCCGCCCGAGCCATCGGTGTCGATCAACCCCGCCAAGCGCACCCTCGCCCTGGGGGAGGAGACCGACCTGCTGGTGGTCGCGTACGACGCCGAGGGCGGCGCCGGGAAGGGGGACGTGACCATCACCGTCCCCAACGGCCAGCTCGAGCGGAAGGCCCAGAAGAGCGTGACGCTCCCGCTCGCCAACGGACGGACCGGCGCGCGCTACTCCTGCGCCCTCGCCGACAGCGACAAGTGCCTCGGGACGCAGGAGGTCACGGTCTCCTGGAACGGGCTGAAGAGCACCACCAAGCTCACCGTGGGAACACCCTCCTCGGACGCCGGCGGAACCGGGCCTGCGGACGCCGGCACGGCTGCGAACGACGCTGCGACCGCCGCAGGTGAGGACGCTGCAACCGCGGGGAAGGACGCCAGCGTCCCGGCGGGAGCGGACGCCGCAGTCGCTGGAGCGGACGCCGCAGTCGCAGGGGAGGACGCCGCCGCTCCTGGACCCGACGCCGCCACGCCCACTGCCGACACCGGACCTGCCCCAGCCGCCCCCATCCACGTCGTCGGCTACGCCTGCGCGACGCGGGGAGGCGTCATCGCCCCGCTCACTGGCCCCGTGGGCAAGGCCATCGGCCTGCTCCCCGACGACCCCGGCGAGCCGGGCACGAACGGCTGGAGTGTCCCCAACGGCGCAAAGCGACACCCCGACGGACGGCTCCTCTACATCCAGAAGGGCAGCGACACCCTGACCCTTCGCGTGTTCACCCCGGACACGCCGACCTGGGACGGCCCCAACGCGACCTGGACCTTCGGCGACCCCCTCGCCAACGACGATGTCGTCCCCACCAGCGCGTGCGACAGCAAGGGTGGCCCCGGGCGCGTGTGGGTCGGGCCGGAGGACCTGGACATCTACTTCGACTGCGCGACCGAGCCGGGCACGTTCCACTGCGTGGATGGCCAGGCCTCGCGAATCCCCAACGGGACGCTCCTGACCATCTCCGGGACGCACGCCCTGTACGTGCCAGTGGGGACGAACGTCCCGCTGCACACCGTGAGCCCAGTGGGCAGCCCGGCCGCCGCGGTCGACACCCAGGTCGCGAGCGGGCCGATGATCGCCGGCAAGGAGGTCTACGCCCAGGCCCGCAAGGACGGGTTCTGGGTTGCCTATGAGAACCAGGCTGGCGGGGTGGACCTGTGGACGCTGGACGTGGGGCTGCCGGCGGAGGAACAGGGCGCCTACCAACTCCCCTCGGGAGTCACGCTGACGCGACCGCTGGTGCGCGCCATCGACCAGGACGGCGCGGCGTATGCCATCGCAGGCACGGTGGTCTACAAGCTCACCACCACCGACCCCGCCGTCGCCGTCTACACCCCCGACCCGAAACCAGCGGACTGCTCGACCGCGCCCCCGACGACGCCCTACATCCCCAAGACCATCGTGACCGGACCGTGAGGGCCCCCATGAGAACGCTCGTCCTACTTTCCTTTGCAGTCATCGCGCTCGGGGCCTGCAGCGGGGAGAAAGAGGTCGCCGAGACCCCGAAGTCACTCAAGATCACCAGCGCGGCAGAGAAGTCCACGGCCGACGGGACCTGGGTGAAGCTCAGCCTCGAGGCCGTGGACGGGCTCGGTGCCCCGGGAACCGGGAGCGTCGAGATGAAGGCGACGCACGGCGCCTTCCGCGGGTTCAAGGGCAGCGCCAGCGTGGAGCTGGCCGCGGGCAAGGGCGCAATCGAGTACCGCTGCGACGTGGCGGACGACGAGATGTGCATCGGCGGGACGCAGGTGGTGGCGGCCAAGTGGCGCAGCCTCGCGGCCTACACCACGGTCGAGTTCACGGAGGCGAAGTGATGAAGACCCGGAACCTGCGTATCGGGGCGATGGTGGCCACGCTCGTGCTCGGGCTGGTGCTCGTGGGTGCGGCGAAGGAGTGGGACTACTCCGGGCAGTCGGGCTACCTGAGCATGTCGCCGAGCAAGCTCGAGGCGAAGCCGAACGGGGATCCGATCAAGCTCCTGCTCTCGGGGATGGGGAAAGACGGCGCGTTCCTCGAAGGCGACGTGCACATCACCGGGGAGTGCGGATTCATCAATGGCGTCGCGGCCAAGACTGGCGGGCGGGCGTACCTGTCCGGCGGGGTGGGCAGCGCGATCTATCGGTGTGACGCAGCGACGGAGAAGTGCTGCGTGGGGGCGCAGAAGTTCGTCGCGAAGCTGGGGTCCTACGAGGCTGGCGCGGCGATGAGTCTGCGGATGGATGCAAAGACGAGTACGGGGCCAGATGCAGGCACGACAGATCCGATCGGTCCGACAACATTCTCACCGGACAAGGTGCACTTGCTTGGCACTCTGAGTGAAGGGGGCTGCTCGACGGACGTGTTGGTCAACTTTGATGCTCCCAACAAGCCAACCGTTGGATGGACTTGCGGCGACAACGTCTTCCCCCGAAGCATGACCAAAAGAGGTTCCCTTCTCTACAGCTATTTTGAGGACGGAATGGACATTATTGCCGAGAGCGTCCCCGATTCTTGGGAGAAGGATGAACGGGGGTGCTACACCCTTCCCTCCGAGTCTCGCAAAAACGACCGGAAGCTCGGGACATGCTCCGGCACGGCTCACGCTCTCACCGACCCTGATTCAGACGCCATCTACATCAATTGCGACAAGAATTGGGTTGTCATAGGAGCGACCGCCCCATCCTGGATCAACGAAACGCCCCCTTGGCACCTCGGGTACGAAGACACCGCACTTGTGTGGAACAACTCCGACCTAGTACTTGAAAAACAACGATTTCTTCGAAAGACGGATGGAACTTTGGTCCAAATCGAGTCACTGCCGTTTGCGCTCGACTGGACTTCAACGCGAGCCCACCCCAAGGGATATTGGATTTCCGCGTACGACGAACTCTGGAACATCGACTTCAACGGAACGGCGACGAAAGTAGGCGACTTTGCAACAAGAACAGGTGGCGTTCTCGATGCGTCTGGAGTCCTCTATTCGGTTGGCACGACGGCCACGGGGGACGACTACATTGTGCGCATTCCCCTGAAGCCCGATGTCGCCACCACCGTGTATTCCGAGGAAAAGAAATACCCCACGGATGCGTGCAAGGGACTCTTCTGGGCCAGAATACGAGGCGGAACCTCGAGCCTGGTCACAGGTCCCTAACCCCAACAACCCCAAGCGCCATTCCCCAGACGCACCCGCGGCGGCTCCCTTCCGGAAGCCGCCGCGGTGCTTTTCCAGTTCTGCTCCCTGCTGCCTACTTCTTGGGGACCTTCTCCCAGTCCGCCAGGAACTTCTTGATGCCCGCGTCCGTCAGCGGGTGGTTCGCCAGCTGCTGGATGACGTTCATCGGGATGGTCGCGACGTGCGCGCCCAGCTTCGCCGCGGTGAGCACGTGCACCGGGTTGCGCACGCTGGCCACCAGGATCTGCGTGCCGAAGTCGTAGTTCCCGAAGATCTCCACGAGGTCGGCGATCATCTCCATGCCGTCCTCGCTGATGTCGTCGAGGCGGCCGACGAAGGGGCTGACGTAGGTCGCGCCCGCCTTCGCCGCCAGCAGCGCCTGGTTCGCGCTGAAGATGAGGGTGACGTTGGTCTTGATGCCCTCGGCGGTGAACGCCTTGGTCGCCTTCAGGCCCTCGACGCACATCGGGACCTTGATGACGATGTTCGGGTGGATCTTGGCGAGCTCGCGGCCCTCCTTGATCATCCCCGGGGCGTCCATGCTGATGACTTCGGCCGAGATGGGGCCGTCGACGATGGTCACGATCTCCTTGATCACGTCGGCGAACACCCGGCCGGTCTTCGCGATGAGCGACGGGTTGGTGGTGACGCCGTCGATGATCCCCATGGCCGCGGCCTGGCGGATCTCGTTCACGTCGGCGGTGTCGATGAAGAACTTCATTCCTCGCTCTCTTTCTCCCAAGGAATTGGGACGGGGAGATTCCCCGCTCGGATCCCGGGTGTCAAGCAGACCGCCGGGGGTGTTGGGTGGACGTGGACCAGGTGGACTGGGTCGACTGGGTGGACCGGGTGGACCGGGTTGAGCGGACGGCTCAGGCCCTGCCGCTCAGCTTCAGGAGCTTGTCGATCTCGGCTCGCGGCAATGGGGTGGGGTTCGCGAACATCAGGTGCGCTCTCAGGATGACCTGCGCCACCCGCTCCACGGTCTCCATGCGGTCCATGGCCTCGACGACGTCCCGCCCCACCGCCAGCGCTCCGTGACGCTCCATGAGGCACGCGTCGTGCTTCCCCAGGGTCTTCGCCACGCCCTCGGCCAGGTCCTTGGTCGACGGGGTGGCGTACGGCGCCGTGGGCACGCCGCCTCCCAGCGCGGTCACCGCCTCGGGCATCACGGGCTCGGTCAGGGTGATGCCCGCAAGCGTCAGCGCCACTGCCGTGGGCGGGTGCGCGTGCACCACCGCCCGGACGTCGGGCCGCGCCCGATACACCGCGAGGTGCATCGCCAGCTCGCTCGACGGTCCGCGGCGCCCGCAGATCTTGCTGCCCTCGGGGTCGGTGGTGATGAGTTCGTGCGCCTCGAGCAGCGCCTTGTTCGCCCCCGACGGCGTGGCCAGGATGCGCCGCGGCCCGAGGCGGACGGAGACGTTGCCCTCCCC
>CAZAIE010000341.1:0-7255 GCA_964485035.1 uncultured Myxococcaceae bacterium
CCTTGAAGTCGGGGGGCTCGAAGACCGGGCGGCGGGGCCGGTCGAGCCCGATCCTCACCAGCCCGAGCGCCAGCGCGATCAGGATGACGGGGAGGAGGGTGCTCTTCTTCTCCATCGGGCGACGCGTCCAGTCCAAGGTGGGGCGGAGCAGGACCTGAGCTTAGCGCCGGTCCCGCTCGAAGACGCGAGCGGCCCCCCTCAGCCCAGCTTCAGCTCGCGCCGCAGCCAGGAGAGGTCCAGCCGCTCGGGCTCGGGGAGCCTGGCCTCCATGAGCTCCATCTCCTTCACCAGGGCCTCGACGCGGCCGCGGGTCGAGCGATCCTGCGCGGCCTTTCGCGGGGTCAGCCCACCGAGCGCGGGGACGGCTTCGTCCACCCAACGGCGCACGTGCTGCTCGCGCAGGTTCTTGATCGCCGCCTGGACCTCGGGTGGCACCTGGGTGCGCCCGGTCGGGCTCGGGCCTGGTCCACGCTCCGAGAGCGGGTCGGTGTGGCTGCGCCCCCGGTGCTCGAGGAGCGGGCCGCAGGCGGCTTGCAGCAGGTCGCGGGTCTCGTCCGCCCGGCGCTGCGAGTTGCTCTCCACCGAGAGCCGGCCGGACTGGAGCTCCAAGGTGGCGCAGAGGGTGTCGGAGCCCGGGAGCAGGCGCACGAACCTCCCCGGCGACTCGGCCTCGACGCCCGGCAGCTTGCGCACGATCGCGGCGATCGCCTCCTCCCGCGTGGCGTCGAACTCGAAGAGGTCGCGGGTGAACAGCAGGGGGTCGCCCTCGGTGTTCTGGAGGGCCAGCGGCTGGCCGGCGCGCTGGTTCCTTGCCTCCACCGCCTGGTGCCAGAGGTCGTAGAGGCGGCGGGCGGCCTTGTCCTTGCGCAGCTTCGCCGCGGGGATCTTCCCCAGGGGGCCCAGCGCCTCCGCGGCGGCGGTGGCCAGGGTGTTTGCCTCCAGCGGTGGCAGCAGGCGCGGGTCCGAGGCGGTGAGCAGGTCCACTCCCCGGAACCGGATGACCGAGGCGAAGAGCACCAGGTTTCGCTGCACGTTCTGTGAGCCCATCCTCTCCAGCACCCGGCGCCGCTCGCCGGTGAGCAGGTCGTGCAGGGCGAGCGACTCGCCGGGGACGGCGTCCTCGATCTCCCAGAGGGAGTGCCAGCCTTCCTGCTTCGCGCGGATCCAGTCGCGCTCCAGCTCGCTCAGGCTCGCGCCGGACTTCTCGACGAAGGCCTGGGCCAGGGTCTTGCCGCGGTTCGAGGGGACGTACAGTGCCCAGGGAAGCGAGAGGACGATGTCCTCCTCGGTGCGGTGCGCGAACTCCAGCACGCGCTGGGTCGCCGCACGGTGCTTCTGGGCGCCGAACGCCAGCATCGACTCGACGAGCCGACGGTCGAGGTCCACGGACAGGCGCGAGACCTCCAGCGCGTCGAGCTGCGCGGGGACTGCCAGGGGCAGCGTCCCCTCGTAGGGGACCCCGGCCTGCACCTGAACGCCCTCGACCCGCGTGGTGACCACCGCCCGCTCGCCCTTGGCGATGGTCTGCGAGTGCGACTCGAAGAGGGCCGCCAGGGCCTCGGCGCAGGCGGTGAGCCGCTGGTAGTCGCCGGGGTCCAGCGGCCGGGGGACCACGTCTTCGTCCATGGCCATGGGGATGGGGTAGGCGTCGGGGGACGCCACCGGCCAGCAGGCCGACGAGACCTCCTTGAGGACCGGCTCCGGCACCTCGGCGCGCCGGAGGAAGTTCAGCGCCAGCAGGTGCGTGCCCAGGTGCTCGGGCGCCGGGTCGCCCTGCTGGACCATCGCGTGGGCGAGGTGGCGCTCGAAGGCCAGCTTCGAGGGGAACAGCAGCATGCCGAAGCTCTGCTTCTGCTGGCCGATGACCGAGACGCAGCCGCCCTCCAGCCCCAGGATCGGGGCGTCGAAGCGGAAGACCTGGGTGTCGGCCACCAGCTCCCACGGGGCCTGGCGGTACAGCCGCTGCGCGGCCTCGAAGAAGCGGACCACCGTCTCCCGGGGGACCCGCTCGTCGAGGAAGGAGAAGCCGCGCCGGTCGGAGTCGTCCTCGTCGGGCTCGCCGAGGTCCTCGAACATGGTCTCGAGCATGGCGTCGGTCTCGGGGGTGGGCGCGATCTCGACGGGGAAGTAGGGCCCCATCACCTCCCTGACCTTCACTGCCAGCTGCGGCGTGGCGACGCGGATGCGGTGGGGGGTGCGCGCGCGCCCGGTCATCGGGCGGTCGAGGGCCTGGGCCAGGCTCCGCGGGAAGGCGTCGAGGTCCGTGGCCGGGTCGACCGAGGTGCCCACGACCTTCATGGTCCCGGCCTCGAGCCAGATGCTCACCAGCGGCCGCTCGCGGCTCTCGTGCACGTAGAACGGGGCCACCGCCTGGGCGCCGATCCATTCCTGGCTGCGGGGGCTTTGTGCGCGCGCGCCGCTGATGCCGAGTCCCGACTTCTTCTTGGCCACGGGTCGTCTCCTGGTTTGCCGAAGCGGCGGCAATCTACTTGGACTCGGTCGCCCAGACCGCATGTAATGGTGCGCGCTCTCCAAGAGAGGCGAGGGGGTCACATGCTCGGGTTCGTGGTGGGTGCAGCGCTGTTCTTCGCAGGTGTGGCGGGGGCCATGGGCATGGTCTTCGCCTCGGGCGGCGTGCGCAAGTCCCAGCAGTTCCGGGTGCTGGGCGAGGTGCTCTCGGGGCGCGCGGGCGGTGGCCGGCGGGCGCTGCTGGTGGGCGCGCTGCTCGCCTCGGCGGCGGGGGCGCTGGTGCTCTTCGGCACTGTCGCGGCCGGAGACCGGACGCGGGCGCAGCGCTGCGACGCGTTCTGCCGCGCCCGTGGCTTCGAGCAGGGGCGGATCGGGCCCGCGGACGACCCCGCCAAGAGGGTCGTCTCCTGCACCTGCACCGCTGCCGACGGACGCCGCGAGCAGCGTCCCGCCCACGAGGTTCCGAATCCATGAAGGCCCTCCTCCTGTTCCTGGCCCTCTCTGCCGCCCCGGGCGCCGACTGCCTGCGCGACGAGGCGGGGCTGTTCTCCGACACCGAGCGGAAGAACCTGGTCGGCATGTGCGAGCGGCGCGCGGAGGAGGGTGGCCCGGAGGTGGTCCTCGCGACGCTCGAGGCCGCTCCCGAGGGCGACCTCCCTGCGCTCGCCCGCGAGCGGCTCGCCCGGTGGAAGGTCGGCGAGCGCTCCGGGGGTCGCGGGGCGCTGGTGCTGGGCGTGAAGCAGGGAGAGCAGCTCCACGTTGAGCCGACGGCCGCGCTCGCCGCGACCCTTCCCCCCGAGCGCTGCGCCGCGCTGGTGGCCGAGCGGCGGGCCGAGAAGAAGAAGGACTTCGGCTCCAAGCTGTGGTGGCTCACGGTGGACACGCTGGTCGCCTCGACCAAGCCACCCCAAGCCGCGCAGCCGGAGCCCAAGCCCGACCCGGTGGCCGCAGCGGCTCCGGTCCCGACCCCCACTCCGCAGCCGGCTGCTCCGGCGCGGAAGAGCCCGCTCCTCCCGCTGGGCCTGGCGCTGGCGCTCGCGGGGCTGCTCGGGACGGGGCTGGTGGCCGCCTCGTTCCTCTTCGCCGACACGCGCGCCGGCAAGCTCCGGGCGCTCGACAAGGCGCTGGGCGTCCCCGCGTCGCTGGTGATCCTGGGAGGCGTGGCGACGGCCTACCTGGGGAAGGTCCACCGCGACGTCCCGGGGGCGGTGACCTTGCTGGTGCTCGTCGGCGGCGCCGGGGTCGTGGCGCAGCTGGTCGTCCGGGCAGTGATGCAGTCCCGCGCCCGGAGCTTCCGCGTGGCCTGCCCCGGCTGCGGCAAGCCCATGTCGCTCCTGGGTGAGAAGGAAGAAGACGCCCGCCTCGACGCCACGCAGCGCGCGGAGGAGCGCGCACATGGCCGCGACTGGGAGGTCTGGGTGTGCCGGGCCTGCGGCCGCGAGGAGCAGCGGGGCGCCAGCCTCGACGGCGCGGTCGAGTGCCCGCGCTGCCAGGCCCGGACGCTGCAGATCGACCGGCGGGGCGTCCCCTCGCAGCGTGGCACCGAGCGCCGGGTGGGTGGCCCGCTGGACGACGAGCGCCCCGGCGAGCGGAGCGACGGGCGGCTCGCCGACGACGAGCGGGAGGTCACCGAGACCTGCGCGAATCCGTCGTGCGGCTACGTCCGCCGGAGGGTACTGAAGGTGCGGTCGTCATCGGACTGATGGGAGCAGTCCGGGCGGGGAGTGGAGATGCATAGGTTCCTCGGCACCGCGTACAGGCGATGGCTGGGCGGCACCGCCGTTGCGCTCGTCCTCTTCCTGGGGGCGCTCGGCCTGTCCTTCGCCAGGCCCGATGCTGGCTCGCTCCGGGCTGTCCTGGGAGGGCTCGGACTGCTGCTCGGCGTCGGGATGTGGGGCACCTACCGGGCGCTGCGCAGGATGCTCGGTGCGAGCCCTGACGAGGTCCACTCCCGGCTCGAGGCGATGGGCCGCGGGGACGTCACCGAGCCCGTCGAGGACGAGACTGCCGGCCCGAGCGTGATGCACTCGCTCTTCGAGGCCCAGCGCCGCCTCGCGCAGCTCGACCAGGAGCGCAGGAGCGCTGGCAAGCTCCAGGGCCAGTTCTCGGCCATCGTCGAGTCCTCCAGCGAGGCCATCGTCAGCACCACGCTCGACGGGCTCGTCACCACCTGGAATCCGGCCGCGGAGGCCACGTTCGGCTACACCGCCGCCGAGGTTTTGGGCCACTCCATCGCGCTCATCGTCCCCGCCGACCTCGAGGGGGAGGAGAAGCGGGCGCTCGCGCGCCTCGCGCGGGGCGAACGCCTCCAGGACTTCGAGACGCTCCGGCGGAAGAAGGACGGCAGCCTGGTGCCCATCTCCGCCACCGTCTACCCCATCAAGGACGGCGCGGGGACCATCGTCGGGGCCTCGATGATCGTCCACGACCTCTCGCAGCGTCGGCGCAGCGAGCGGTATCGCATCATGGGCCGCGACATCCTGCGCGTGCTCAACGAGGAGGCCCGGCTCGACCTGGCGCTGAAGCGCGTCATCTCGCTGGTGCGCCAGGGGACCGGCGTGGACGCGGTGGGCCTGCGGCTGCAGCACGGAGAGGACTTCCCCTACTTCCAGCAGGAGGGCTTCTCCCCGGAGTTCGCGCAGAAGGAGCGGTCGCTGCTGGTCCGCGGGCGCGACGGCGGCATCTGCCGGGGCCCCGACGGGCGCGTGTGCCTCGAGTGCACCTGCGGGCTCGTCGTCTCCGGCAAGGTCGAGGCCTTCACGCGTGGCCGCAGCGCGGGCGGCAGCGTGTGGACCAACGGGTCGGACGGGGAGCAGGCGCCGTTCACCCAGGACCCGCGCCGCAACCCGCGCGACGAGTGCCTGCACCAGGGGTACGCCTCGGTCGCGCTCGTCCCCATCCGCGCCCAGGGCCGCATCGTCGGGCTCCTGCAGCTCAACGACCGGCGCAAGGGGCTGTTCTCGACCGAGGCCATCGTCGCGCTCGAGGAGGTGGCGGAGAGCGTGGGCGAGGCGCTGCTGCGCAAGCAGGCCGAGGACGAGCTGTGGGGGAGCAAGGACCTGGTCCTGAGCCTGCTGCAGAGCACCGACCAGGGCATCTACGGCGTGGACCGCGAGGGCCGGTGCACCTTCATCAACGCCTCGGCGCTGACGATGCTGGGCTACGCGGTCGAGGACTGCCTGGGCAAGCAGATGCACGCGCTGGTGCACCACCACCGGGAGGATGGGGCGCCGTATCCCTCGGAGGACTGCCCGGTCGGGAGGGCCCAGCGCCTGGCCGAGGGCTGCCGGCTCGACAGCGAGGTGTTCTTCCGCCGCGACGGGAGCTCCTTCCACGTCGAGTACTCCTCCCGGCCGATCCTCGAGAAGGGCGAGCTGAGCGGCGCGGTGGTCTTCTTCTCCGACATCTCCGACCGCAAGCGCGCGGAGGAGGAGATGACGCTGCTCGAGGGGCAGATCCACCAGGTGCAGAAGATGGAGTCCATCGGCAGCCTCGCGGGCGGCGTGGCGCACGACTTCAACAACAAGCTGAGCGTGATCCTGGGGAACGCCCAGCTCGCGCTCTCCGAGGCCACCTCGGAGCCGCTGCGCGAGTGCCTCGAGGAGATCCGCAAGGCCGCGAGCCAGTCCGCCGACCTCACCCGACAGCTCCTCGCCTTCGCGCGCAAGCAGACCATCGCCCCGCGGGTGCTGGACCTGAACGAGACCGTGGCGAGCATGCTGAAGATGCTGCAGCGGCTCATCGGCGAGAACGTGCGGCTCACCTTCCGACCCGGGCCGGGGGTGTGGCTGCTCAACTTCGACCCCTCGCAGGTCGATCAGATCCTCGCGAACCTCTGTGTGAACGCGCGCGACGCCATCGCCACCGTTGGCACCATCACCATCGAGACCGCGAACGTCGTCGTCACTCCGGGACCGCGCCTGAGGTTCCCGGACGCCGCCCCGGGCGACTACGTGCCGCTCACCGTGAGCGACGACGGCAGCGGCATGAGCCCGGAGACGCAGGAGCGCATCTTCGAGCCGTTCTTCACCACCAAGGAGCCGGGCAAGGGCACCGGGCTGGGGCTGGCGACCGTGTTCGGCATCGTGAAGCAGAACCGGGGCAGCATCGACGTGACGAGCGCGCTCGGCCAGGGCACGACGTTCACCCTCCTGCTCCCACGGCACGTGGGCGAGGTGCACGCTGGACCGGTCGTCGAGGAGGCCGTCCCGGAGGGAACCGAGACCATCCTGCTGGTCGAGGACGAGCTCCCCATCCTGAACGTGGCGGCGCTCATCCTGAGGCGGCAGGGCTACCGGGTGCTGGCCGCCAACACCCCGCTGGAGGCACAACGCCTGGCGAGGGAACACGACGGGAAGATCGCGCTGCTGGTCACCGACGTGGTCATGCCCGGGATGAGCGGCAAGGAGCTCGCGCACTCGCTGCGGGCCATCCGCCCCGGCCTCGCGTGCCTCTACATCTCTGGCTACACCGCCGACGTCATCTCCAAGCACGGCGTCCTGGAGGCGGGCGTGAACTTCCTCTCCAAGCCCTTCAGCGTGCGCGGCCTGGCGAGCAAGGTGCGCGAGGTGCTGGACGCGCGCTGACCCGCGCGTGCGCCCAGCCCGCTTCAGCGGGCTTGGACCGAGCCCGGTCTCTCCCAGGTAGAGCCGGGGGATTCATCCGGATTCATCCCCCGGCGGCGCGCTGACCGCGGTGGGTGTGCGGGGAAACCCGGGCAGTGTTCGTGTTGCTCCTGCAGATAATGCGAGCGCACCCCAATCAACGGGAAGGAGTTGTCCATGAC
>CAZAIE010000342.1:0-7255 GCA_964485035.1 uncultured Myxococcaceae bacterium
AGGGGATGCGGCAGGCGGTCACCGCCGGGTCCACGCTCACCTCGGCCAGGAGGTGCCCGCCCCAGCGCGCGCGCTCCATCGCGAGGAACAGGCGCGTGAGCTCGGCCTCCTCCTCCAGCGAGTGCACCTCGCTGGGCGCCTGGGTGAGCACCCGGCGGCAGTACTCCGCGAGGTCCGAGACCATCTGCCGCGCCTGCGCCGGGTCCACCGCGAGCGCGCCGCGGATGGAGCTGAGGGCGTTGAAGAGGAAGTGGGGCTTGAGCTGGTAGCGCAGCGTCTCCGCCCGCGCCGCCTCGGCGCGCACCCGGGCCTCGTGCTCCCTCAGCCGCCGGTCGGCGACCTCGCCCTGCAGCCGCAGGTTCTCCTGCAGCCGCTGGTAGGCCTCCTTGATCGCCAGCTGCGCGTCCACCCGGGCCACCAGCTCCTGCTGCGAGACCGGCTTCTTCACGAAGTCGCTGGCCCCGAACTCGAAGCCGTCCACCAGGTCCTGCAGCCGGCTGTTCGCGGTGAGCAGGATGACCGGGAGCTCGGCGCGCGAGGACCGCTCCCGCAGCCTCCGGCACGCCTCGTAGCCGCTCATCCCCGGGAGCGAGACGTCCAGCACCACCAGGTCCGGCTCGTCCCGCTCCACCGCGAGGAGCCCCTCCTCGGCGCTGCCCAGGGTGGTCACCGCGAAGCCCGCCGCGGTCAGGTGCGAGGCCACCAGCCGCTGCACCACCGGGTCGTCGTCCACGGCGAGGACGTGGGCCCTGGGCTCGGACGGCGGAGGCACCGGGGTCATGGTCGGCCCATGGGAGCGAAGAGGTGGCGTCGAGGTCGCGGCGCGCGGCCTCTCGGCGCCGGCCACCGGGAGGGTGAACGAGAACCGAGCGCCCCGGCCCGGCGCCGACTCCACGCGCAGGGTCCCCCGGTGCAGCTCGACCAGGTGCCGGGTGATGGCCAGGCCGAGGCCGGTCCCGCCCGCGGTTCCCGGCGCCTGCTCGTAGGCCTCGAAGATGCGCGCCTGCGCGTCGGGCGCGATGCCCGGTCCGGTGTCCGAGACCGAGACCTCCACCGCCCCGCCGGCGGCCGCCGCGGCGATGGTCACCGTCCCCGTCCGCGTGAACTTCACGGCGTTGCCCAGCAGGTTGTGGAGCATCTGCTGCAGGCGCACCTCGTCGGCCAGGACCGGCGGCAGCTCCTGGGGCACGGCATTGACGAGCCCGAGGCCCTTGGCCTGGGCCGCATGCCCGAGCAGCGCGAGCGTCGCCTGCGCCAGCGGGCGGAGCGAGACCGCCGTCAGGTCGAGCTCGAGGTCGCGGTGCTTCAGGCGCGAGAAGTCGAGGATGTCGTTGATGAGGTGGGAGAGACGCCGCCCCGTCGCCGCCACCAGCTCCAGGCTCTCCTGCGCCGCGGCCGGCAGCGGGTCCGCGTCCCTTCCCGAGGCCAGCGACTCCACGATGCCCACCATCCCCGCGAGCGGCGAGCGCAGCTCGTGGGTCGTGGTGGCCAGAAACTCGTCCTTCACTGCGTCCAGGCGCACGAGCTCCGTGTTCTTGGCGGACAGCTCTCCGGAGAGGCGCTCCACCGCCGTGATCGACCGGGTGAGGCGCCGGGAGAGCACGAAGGCCAGGGCGAGCACCATGCACAAGACGCCGAACGGCAGGAGCAGCGGCCCGTCGATCACCCGGTTGTCGGCGAGGATGTCGTAGACGGCGACCCCACTGAAGAGCGCGAAGCCCCCCGCCACGACCAGGGCGTCGGGGTTTCCCCTGCGCCAGTCCGCGAAGAGTCCGGCGACGGTGAAGGGCACCAGCACCACCGCCCAGACCTCGATGACCACGACCGTCCACGACAGCCACTCGAGCGGCGCCCAGACCAGCGCGAGCGCCACTCCAGCGACCACGGCCCAGGAGGTCTGTGACAGGCGAGCGAGGCGCGGGGTGCCCAGCATCCAGAGGAAGGTGGCCAGGAGCGCCACCACCAGCCCGAGCAGCAGCACCATGGTCGCGGAGAGGAGCCCGGGAGGGAACCCCGGGACGAACTGGAGCAGGAAGCGGCTGCCCGAGCCCTCCAGGCCAGCCCGCAGGCCGACGACGAGGCACAGGGCGGCGAACACCAGGAACGACCGCTCCCGCGGGCGCAGGGCAAACAGCGCCAGGTGGTAGAGGCAGAGCACCAGGAAGGCGCCGAAGAACACCGCGTCCAGCGCCTCCACCTTCGCCTGCCCGCGCCGGAGCGCGGACTCGGTCCCGATGCGGGGAGCGCGCATCGGGCCGCCCTCGTGGGCGTGGAAGTTGGAGACCTGCAGCACGAGGGTTTGCTCGGCCGCGGCGGGCAGGGCGACGACCGACTCCGTCCACCCCGGGGCGGCGTCTTCCTTCCGCTCCGCGACCCGACCCGTCTCGGCGACCACTCGGCCGTTCACGAAGAGGCGTGACGCGCTCGACTGCTCGGCCGCGAGGAGCGCCAACGCCGTCTGCGCCGACCCGAGACGGACGCGAAGGCGGTAGGTGGCGGCGCCTGTGGGGCGTGACCAGTAGCTGGGAATCTGGGCGGAGGAGGGAGCGAGCGCTGCGAGCGCCTCGGGGGCCAGGAGGCCAGGGAAGGCGTCCCACTCGCCTTCCAGGGCCAGCGGCCCCTGCGCTGTGTCCCACTCCGTGAGGTCGATGGCGCCGGAGACGGCACGGGGGCCAGCGACGGAGCAGCCCGCGGCGAGGAGCAGCGCCAGCACGGAAGCGAGAGGGGTCCTTCGTAGGCGCTCGTTTCCAGGCAAGGGCATCGGGCTCTCGGTCGCGGCGACTCTACCAGAGGGGACCGGTGCCCCCCGCCCGGGCCCCACTCCCTGGATGGGAAGGGTCTCGAAGATCGTCGGAGAGGAGGTGGTGCCGCAGGAGTGAAGCGACTATAAAGGCGCCTCGCGGGGGCGGGAACCAGGTGGAGGAGAGTTCGATGGTGGGGATCGTCCTGGTGACCCACGGCAACCTCGGGGCTGAGCTCATCCGCACGACGGAGGGCATCGTCGGTCCGTTCCCGGGAGTGCAGGTGGTGACCATCGAGGCCAAGGACTCGATGGAGCTCATCCGCAAGAAGCTGGAGAAGGCCATCGCCGCAGAGGACCAGGGCGACGGCGTGCTGGTGCTCACCGACATGTTCGGCGGGACCCCGGCGAACCTCGCCCTCAGCTTCCTCGACGAGCATCGGGTGGAGGTGGTGACCGGCGTGAACCTCCCCATGCTCCTCAAGCTGGCGACCTCGCGCGAGGACCCGGCGACGGTCGGCGAGGTGGCTCACACCATCACCGGCTACGGGCAGAAGAACATCGTGCTGGCCTCGGAGCTGCTCGGAGCCCGGCGCGAGGCGGCCCCGTCGTGATCGCGCTGTTCCGGGTGGACAACCGGCTCATCCACGGCCAGGTCGTAGAGGCCTGGCTCCCTTCCGTCGGTGCCCAGCGGCTGCTGGTGGCGGACGACGAGGCAGCCGCGAACCCGCTGATTCGTGCGGCCATGGCGCTCGCAGTACCGCCCACGGTGAAAGTGCAGATCGCCCCGCTGGCGAGCGCGGACTTTGCGTCGGCGCTGAGCGGGCCCGAGCGGACGGTGGTGCTGGTGCGGGACGTCGGCGGCGCCGTGGTCGCCCGCGAGCGTGGGCTCGCCTTCACGGCGCTGAACCTGGGGAACATCCACTTCGAGTCCGGCCGCATCCAGATCAGCCCTTCGGTCTTCCTGTCGCCGGCGGAGGCGAAGTCGCTCCAAGCGCTGGCCGGAAGCGGCGTCGCGGTCGAAGCTCGGGCGCTCCCCAAGGACAAGCCCCTCCCGCTCAGCGAGATCGTCGCGAAGGTCCTGTAGGTCCTGTAGGTCCGGGCGGGTGCGATGATTCGCCAATAAACACATGGTCTTGCACAAGCCTCCAGAATGCCCTCCAGGGCTTCAGGGATGGCCTGGGAGGCCCTCTCGAGAGCCCCAAGGTATTAAAGCAGCGCCCCCCCCACCTCGACCTCAGGGCAAGGCCTTCAGAGCCCTTCCCGGGCCTGTTGGGGCTTTTTCCGGCTCGAGAACCACCTTCAGGATGGCCGGGTGACCGCGGTCACTCCTACCTGGGCGCACAAGCCCTACCCCAGCCCCTGAACCAGCCCACCGAGCGCCTCCCGGGTGGCGACGCGGGGGTCGCCGAGCCGCTCGAGCGCATCGGCGAGCTCGGCGGCCGTCTGGAAGCGCTTGGACTCCCGCTTCGCAAGACCCTTCTCCAAGACCGCGCCCAGACGCTTCTCGACCTCGGGCCGCAACTCCTGCGCGCGGCGCAGGTCTCCGGCGCGGATCCTCGCGGACGCCTGCTCCGCGTCCCCTCCGAACGGCCGCTCGTTGGTGAGCAACTCGTAGAGGACGCAGCACGCGGCCCACAGGTCCACGCCGGGCCCCACCTTCCCGTCGAGCAGCTCGGGGGAGGCGTAGAACGGCTTGCCGGCGAGCGCGCGCCCCGCGTCGGTGCCGACGGCACGCGCGACCCCGAAGTCGCCGAGCTTCACCTCGCCCCGCCGGGACACGAACACGTTCGAGGGCGAGACGTCGCAGTGCACCACGTGCAGCGGAGTCCCCGACGCGTCCACCGCCTCGTGCGCGGCGGCGAGCCCCAGCGCCAGCTCGCGGGCGACCTGCACCGCGAAGGGCACGGGGAGCCGCAGGAGCCGCGCCCGGCAGCGCTGCAGGACCCGGGCGAGGTCTCCCCCGTCCACGAACTCGGTGACCAGGTACAGCTCGCCTTCCTCTTCCCCGGCGTCGTAGAGGGTCACGATGTTGGGGTGGCGCAGGTGCCGGCACAGGGACGCCTCGTCCTCGAAGAGCTGGACGTAGTCCGGGTCCCGCGCGAAGCCGGAGTGCAGCCGCTTCAGGGCCACGGTCCAGCCCTGTCGGGGCCCGGACAGCTCCACGGCGCGGTACACCGTGGCCATGCCCCCGCGGCCCAGCACCGCCTCGAGCTGGAAGTGTCCGAAGCGTCCCGCTGCGCTGGTCGTGGCCATGTGCGTCGCCCCCGCCCGCAACGTAGCAGCGCAGAGGGAGCGGCGCCGGGCGTCCCTCAGCCCCGGCGCAGGGACGCGAGGAGGTCTGCGAGCTCCTTCGGGAGCGGCGCCTCGGCGCGAACCCGACCCGTGCCCGAGGGGTCCGGGAACTCGAGTCGCGCGGCGTGCAGGAACTGGCGCGCCAGGCCCGGGACCTCGGGGCCGCCGTAGGTCGTGTCCCCAGCCACCGGCGCCCCGATGGCGGCGAGGTGCACGCGGATCTGGTGCATGACCCCGGTGGGAATCTCCGCCTCGACCAGGGCCAGGTCCCCCAGCCGCTCCAGCACCCGGTAGCGCGTGGTGGCGGGACGCGCCTTGAGCTCCTCGGCGTCCTCGGGCTGGGCACAGACCAGCATCTTGCGCGGGTTCTTCGGGTGGTGGGCGATGGGCAGGTCGATCTCCCCGCCCTCTCCCGGCGCGCCGCCCACCAGGGCGAGGTAGCGCTTGTCCACGCTCCGCTCGCTGAAGGCGGCGCGCAGGGACTTCCAGGCCGCCGCCGAGCGCGCCGCGACCATCACCCCCGAGGTCTCCACGTCCAGCCGGTGGGCGAGGCCGCACTCGCGCGGGTCGTCGCTCGCCCCCGCGCACTCGGGGAAGCGGGCGATGAGCGCGTTGGCCAGCGTGCCGCGCTCGCCGTCCTCGAGAGGGTGACAGGGCACGTTGGCGGGCTTGTCCAGCACCACGAACCCGGGAGCCTCGACCAACACCGAGAGCAGGAGCTCCGGTTGCGCCACCACCGCGGCCGAGGCCTCGTCGGCGACCTCCGCGACGATCTCCGAGCCCGGGAGGACCTTGTCGCCCTTGCGGGCGCGGCGGCCGTCCACCCGGACCGTGCCAGCCTCGAAGGCCTCGGTGACCTTGCGGCGTGACAGCCCCACCGCGTCCGCGAGGTAGCGGTCGATGCGGGCTTCACCTGCGTCGGAGGGGACTCGATGGACGACGCGCACTATTGGCAGCCCAGGGGCCCGCAGTTGGTCCCGGCGTCGGGGGCGAGGAGGTACTGCAGCCCCGCGTCGTACTCCAGCCAGGGCTGGTGGCAGAGCTCCGCGCCGCAGCGGTAGACGTACGGGATCCCGGCGTCGTCCCGGCCCACGGGGAGCAGACCGGCGTCCATCATCCCGTAGAAGTAGTCGAGGTACGCCGCGTCGGGGCAGCCGCCTGCGTCCTTGCCGACCGGGAGGATCGCCGCGGCGTCCGGGGGGACCTCGTCCGTTCCTGCATCGGGCGGCGTCTGCGCGCCAGCATCCGCCTCGTCGGCCCCGCCCGTGCCACCAGTGGAGGCGTCGAAGAAGAAGAACGGCAGGGAGCCGTCGAATGGAAGCGCGAACCCGGTGTCCCCGCCCGCAGAAACCAGGGTCGCCGGGTCGGGGCAGCAGGCGAGGTCGAGCGGGTGAAGGTCCACGGGGAGGGAGTGACAGTAGAGCCTCCCGTCGCTTCCACAGATCCAGGCGGAGTCCGGGCAGGAGCCCTTCTTCCCGCTGCAGCTCGCCAGCACTGCCGCCCCCGCCAGCGCTGCGAGGATGCCCATCGCCAGGGTCTTGCGCATGTCCGTCTCCCTCAAGAGGCAGCGACCC
This sequence comes from uncultured Myxococcaceae bacterium, assembly GCA_964485035.1. Lineage (GTDB taxonomy): Bacteria > Myxococcota > Myxococcia > Myxococcales > UBA5297 > CAZAIE01. The sequence goes on from CAZAIE010000342.1 coordinate 6,610, forward strand.
TACCACTGTTCCGCGTCCGAGTCCGCGCTGCGTGAGGGCCCAAGCGCGTTGCCGGGCCGCCTGGTTACCATCTGCGGCATGGTGCCCTCCCCCCGCCGCACCGCGCTCGCCTCCGCGGTCCTGCTGCTGGCCGTGGCCAGCCTGGCGGCCTTCCAGCGCTCGGTGTTCTTCGAGACCTGGAACGACGAGAACGTGCACCTCTACGTCGCGAAGAGGGTGAGTGAAGGTTCGGTGCTCTACCGGGAGGTGCGCAGCGCGCGCCCCCCGCTGGCGGTGCTGCCGCTCGCCCTCCCGCTGGCCGCAGGTGCCGCGCCGCTCGCCGCCGCGCGGGGGCTCTCCTTCGCCACGCACCTGGCCATCGCCGCGGTGGTGCTCTTCGCCGGCCGGCGGTGGTTCGGGCTGCTCGCCGGAACGGCCGGCGCTGTTCTCTACCTCACGGCGGCGCATGTCCTGACCCGACAGACCTACACCGGCATCCAGGTGGTGGCGCTGGGGGTCCTGGTCTGCGCCGTGCTCACCCTGCTGGAGCGGCCGCTCGCGGCGGGAGTCGCCGCGGGCCTTGCGCTCGCGACCGGTCAGCACGCGGCGGTGGTGGTGGGGCTGTGCGGGCTGTGGACCCTGCGCGGGGGGCTGCGGCGCGCGGGGC
>CAZAIE010000343.1:0-7248 GCA_964485035.1 uncultured Myxococcaceae bacterium
GCCCGAGCCGTCCGTCTTCCCCAGCACGAACGTGTCCTCGTTGTGCAGCCGCGCGGTCGGCGCCGTGGTCAGGTTGATGGCCTCGATGGTCACGTTCGGGCCCGCAAGCCCTGCGATGCCCGTCTTCTGGTCGCCCGTGATGACGATCTTCAGCGGATCCAACGCCACGTCCGTCGGCAGGCTGCCGCGTCCAACGACCGCCTCCATGAACTGCTTCGCGGACGGCGACAGCGCCACCGTGCCCTGGTCGAGGATCGCGCAGAGGTCCTTCTTCTCCGCCGCGGTCATCCCCTTCACCACCACGTCCACCTGCTGCTGCCGCGTCAGCCCCGGCTGCGTCAGCGCCGTCAGCATCTTCGTGTACGACGCGCTCGAGCTGTCCGCCACCGCAGCCAATAGCTGCATCACGTTCGAGTCGTCCACCGCCTGGTTCGCCTTCGCCATCTGGTTGTAGAGGGCGCTCAGCTTGGTGTCGCGAATGCTGACGGGCATCGTTCTCTCCCCTTTGGGACCGCGCGTGCGGTCAAATTTGCCGCATATTGTCGTACATGTAGGGAAATGGTTGCTCCACGTCCCCAGAAACGGGAGCGTGGAGCAGGTTTTCTTCGTGATTACCGGGTCTTACTTGGCCGCCTTCATCGCGTCCATGATGCGCTGGAGGTCCCAAGTGTCCGGGCCGTACCGCCCCAGGATAGTGGGATTGGGCTTGCCGCCGTCGAGCAGGAACGGCCCCTTGTTCCCGGCCCGGAGCGCATAGCCGGCCAGCGGCTTCTCCACGACGACTTCCTTCAGCGAAGCCGGGCCCTTGTGGACCTTGGTGACCTTGAGCTTCACGGTCTGGTTCGCCGCCTTCTTGCTGGTGCTGGTCGTGCCAAGCGGCGCGTCGACCTTGGGCTGGATGGGCCCAGTGGCCAACACGGCGTCCACGACGGCCTCGATGATCACCTCGGCCTGGGGAAGGACCTCTTCGATCGGTTCAGGAGGAAGCGCCACGTGTTCCCTCGATTTGTTGGGCTGCGGGTTTCGCGGACGGCATTCTACGAAAAAGTGCCTCGCCAGGGCCCATGGCCGCTGGCGAGGCAGACGTCAGGAGGCTGCTCGGTTGGCTCAGCCTTCGACCGTCATGAAGGTCTCGTAGAGCTTGCGGAAGTCGTCCAGCTTGAGGTCGAAGATGCCGTCGTTCTTGCCGTCACCGCGCGGCTCGGACTCACCCCAGGGGTTGCGCATGGTGACGTACTTGACCCCGTCCTTCTCCTTGTAGCCGAGGATGGAGTAGGCGTGGTTCGCGTAGACGCCGGTGTTGGTGTAGCGGGCGTCCTCCTCCTCGCCGTAGGTCCCGGCGCCGACCGGACGCTTGCTGTCCACGGCCGCCTTGATCTCGGTCCAGAGCTTGTCCGCGCCCATCCGGCTCACGTACTCCTGCTCGCCGCGCTCGCCGGTGCAGGCCTCCCACACGTCCGAGGCCACGCCTCCGTCGCCGATGGTGTTGTAGCTGCCCTTCCACTGCGCGTAGGCCTTCTCGAGCAGCGGGAACCACAGCTCCATCCCCTTCTCGGACTTGTCGCCGTTCGACGACCCGTAGAGGGGGCCGCCCCAGGCGCGGGCGTACAGGTCGCCATCCACCTTCACCGGGACGTCCACGGCCTTGCCGCTGCGCCAGTCGCGCTTCTTGAAGGTCACGGTGTACGTGCCGTCACCGTTGTCCTTGATCATGTTCTGGATGACTTCCGGGCGCGCCTTGGCGAGCGCCGAGATCGCCGCGGGGAAGTAGCAGTCGCCGATCTGGCCTTGCTGCACGTCCTCCGGCGAGATGCCGTCCTTGAACAGCGGGCCCGTGAACCGCTTCATGCTGAACTTGGGCTTGCCGCTCGCGTCCAGCTCGTCGCGGTGCAGCGCCGGATCCGGCAGGTCCACCGTGCCGTTCGGGTTCGTGCTGCCACCGGGCACCGTCAGCGCCGGGCCAGCCTCGGCCGCGAAGCTGGTGTTGTTCTTGCCGTCCGTGGCCGCGACCTTGATGACGTCGCCCGGCTTGCCGTTGATCTTCAGGTCCTTCGGCATCTGGCCTTCGCTGTCGATGCTGACGACCGTCTTCTCACCCGTGCGCACGTTGGTGAACTGGAGCTTCGCGCCCGGCTCGCTGATCTGCCGGCTGCCGTTGATGTTCGTGATGCTGATCTTCCCGTTGCCCGCGTCCGCAAGGCCGATGCGGAACAGCGCCACGTCCGCGTTCCGCGTGTCGCTCGCCGCGAGGCCCTTGGCGTTGATCGTGACCCACTCCCCGACCTTCCCGTCCGCCCCTCGCGCCCGCATCCGGATGACGTCGCCTTCCTTCATCTCCGGCATCTGCCCCACGAACTTGCCCGAGCCGTCCGTCTTCCCCAGCACGAACGTGTCCTCGTTGTGCAGCCGCGCGTTCGGCGCCGTCGTCAGGTTGATCGCCTCGATCGTCACGTTCGGGCCCGCGAGCCCCGCGATCCCCGTCTTCTGGTCGCCCGTGATCACGATCTTCAGCGGGTCCAGCTTCACATCCGTCGGCAGACTCCCGCGCCCGACCACCGCCTCCATGAACTGCTTCGCGGACGGCGAGAGCGCCACCGTGCCCTGGTCGAGGATCGCGCAGAGGTCCTTCTTCTCGGCCGCGCTCATCCCCTTCACCACCACATCCAGCTGCTGCTGCCGCGTCAGCCCCGGCTGCGTCAGCGCCGTCAGCATCTTCGCGTACGACCCGCCCGTGCAGTCCGCCACCGCAGCCAGGAGCTGCATCACGTTCGAGTCATCCACCGTCTGGTTCGCCTTCGCCATCTGGTTGTAGAGGGCGCTCAGCTTGGTGTCGCGAATGCTGATAGGCATCGTTCTCTCCCCAAGGGCCGCGAACTGGCGGCTGTAGTTAGTTGGAGTCATTGTCGTACCCTTCAATACAAAGTTGCCTACTTTGCCCACATCGGCCGACACATTTCTGGCAGCCGGAGGAATTCCGTAGTGACTTCAGATGGATACGCCAAACAGCGCATCAGCGTGATTCTGCGTCCTCTCCTTGATCAAGACGCGGAGCGCCTCGTTCCATGGCTGCACGAATGGGCCTCCCCGAGCGATCCGCAATCGTTCCGCGATGAAGTAGCGGCGAGCGAGTTGGACGAGGTCCGTGGCGTCGACGCGGACGGCGAATTGGTCGGCCTCGTGGCCTTGCAGTGCCGGACCATGGATTCGGCGAGCCTGGCGCTCGTCATCGCCCCCGAAGCCCGCGGACGAGGCTTGGGGCAGGCGGCGGTGCTCGCGGCGCTCGGTCTGGCTCGGGAATTGGGACTGGGGCGGGTCTGGCTCGAGGTGTCGAGCGCGAATCCGGCGGCCATCCGCGTCTACGAGGCGTGCGGGTTTGGCTTGGAAGCGGAGACAGCGGGAGTCCGTCGCTACTCGCGCGGGCTCTGAGTCACTGCACGCCGCCGGTGTGCATCAGCATCACCGGGTCGATGCCCATCTCGCGGAGCACCGTCTCCCACATCTGGTCCGCCGGGGTCGCGAGGATGTGCTTGCTCGACGGCTCCGCGGTGAGCCAGGCGCCTTCCTGCAGCTCCGCCTCGAGCTGGCCCGGACCCCACCCCGCGTACCCCAAGCAGAGCCGGAACCGCTCGGGAGGGCCCGCGAACAGCGTGCGCAGGCTGTCGAGCGAGCCGGAGACGAACATCCCATCGAACAGCGGGATGGCCTCCGAGAGCTCGGTCTCCCCGTGCAGCACGAAGCCGCGCTCGGGCTCCACCGGACCACCGACGAACACGTGCGCCTTCTCGTATTCGGCGGCGACGGTCATGTTCTGGCCGCGGGCGACCTCGGCGAGCATCAGCGAGGGCGCCGGCCGGTTCACCACCAGGCCCATCGCGCCGCGGTCGCTGTGCTCGAGCATCAGCACGACAGCGCGGTGGAAGTTCGGGTCGCCGAGCTGCGGGACCGCGATCAGGAAGCCTGGGGCGATGTCACTCACGGCCCAAGAATGGTGGTTTGGAGACTGCAACGCAAGCCACCCGGGGATAGAGTCCGCGCGCGATGAACGACGCCCGAACCGAGTACACGCAGCTCAAGTCCGAGGCCGAAACAGAGGCCCTCCGACTCGAGCGCCGATCCTTCTGGCTCTCCAACCTCCGCCTCGTGACCTTCCTCGGAGCGCTCGCGCTGGGCGGGCTAGGCTGGGCCGGAAAGCTGCCGCACGGAGGCTGGTTTGCCCTGGCCTCCGGCATCGCCTTCGTGGCCTTCGCCGTGCTCCACGACCGGACGTCGTCTGCAGAGCGCAGGGCGCGGCTGCGGGCGCGGCTGAACGAGATCGGCCTGCTGCGCCTCGATGACCGCTTCTCCGAGCTCCCGGAGGACGGCGCCCGCTTCGTCGAGCGCGATCATCCCTACGTCGCCGACCTGGATCTCTTTGGCCCGGCGTCGCTCTTCCAGCGCCTGGACGCGACCACCACGCGCTGGGGCGAGGCCGAGCTGGTGCGCTGGCTGAAGTCCCCAGCCGCGCCCGCGGAGGTCGCCGCGAGGCAAGAGGCCGTTCGCGAGCTGGCGCCCCAGGTCCGGTTCCGCCAGGACTTGGAGGTCGAGGGGCGCATGCTCGCCCAGGCCAAGCCGGAGCCGACGAAGCTCCTGGCGTGGGCCGAGGGCGAGTCGGCCTTCGCGCACCCGGCGTTCCTCTGGGCCTCGCGGATCCTGCCTGCCTGGACCGTGCTCGGCTGGCTCGCCGCTACCTTCGCCGACCTCCCCGGAACGCTCTGGCACGTGCCGGTCGTCCTGCAGACCCTCCTCTTCATGGCCACGGCGAAGAAGGTCGCCGCGGTCTTCGGCCGCGTCAGCTCGCCCCACGAGAAGCTCTTGCGGTTCGAGGAGCTGTTCGCGGTGGTGGAGCGGCTCGTGCCCCAGTCGCCGCGGCTCCAGGCGCTCGCCGGGAAGCTGCGGACCGAAGGCGCGCCTCCCTCAAAGCAGATGCGACGCCTCGGGCGGGCCATCTCCTTCCTGGAGATGCGCGGCCAGCCGCTCTTCCACCTCCCGATCAACGTCTTCTTCCTCTGGGACCTGCACTGGGTCTGCTCGCTCGAGCGCTGGCGGCGCACCTCGGGCGCGAGGCTCCGCGGCTGGTTCGAGGCCCTGGGCGACCTCGAGGCCTTGTCGAGCCTGGCCGGCTTCGCCTTCGAGAGCCCGGACTTCTGCTGGCCCGAGGTGAAGGAGGGTCCCGCGCGCTTCGAGTCCGAGGGGCTGGGGCATCCGCTCCTGCCCGCGGCGCGCCGCGTGGTCAACGACCTCAGCCTCCCCTCCCCCGGCTCGGTGCTGCTGGTGACCGGCTCGAACATGGCCGGAAAGACGACGCTTCTGCGCACCGCTGGGATCAACGCCGTACTCGCGCAGGCCGGCGGTCCCGTCTGCGCCCGCTCGCTCTCGATGAGCCCGCTCGGCGTCGCCTCCAGCATGCGCGTGCAGGACTCGCTGGCCCGCGGCCTCTCGTTCTTCTACGCCGAGGTCTATCGGCTGAAGTCGGTCCTCGACCGCTGCGCGGCGGGCCCGACCCTGTTCCTGCTCGACGAGGTCCTGCAGGGCACCAACACCGCCGAGCGCCAGACCGCCTCGAAGGCGATCATCCTGCGGCTGTCGGAGCTGGGGGCCATCGGCGGCGTGGCCACGCACGACCTCGGGCTGACCGCGCTGGAGCAGCAGACGGGCGGCCGGGTGCGCAACGTCCACTTCACCGACCGCATCCAGGACGGGGAAATGACCTTCGACTACCGCATGCGCCCCGGCGTCGTCGCGACCACCAACGCGCTGGCGCTGCTCGCCAAGGTGGGCATCGAAGTGCCGGTCGCGAAGGAGTGAGCCGATGCCTTCCGTCGAGACGGCGGTGGTGCTGATGAACCTGGGCGGGCCGGACCGCCTGGAAGACGTGGAGGAGTTCCTCTTCAACATCTTCCGGGACCCGGACGTCATCCAGCTCCCGCTCGGCTTCCTCTGGCAGGGCTGGCTGGCGCGGCGCATCGCGCACAAGCGTGCCCCGGAGTCGCAGGCGAACTACCAGCGCATCGGCGGACGCTCGCCCATCCTCGAGTTGACCCGGGCCCAGGGCGCGGCGCTCGAGCAGGCGCTGGGAGCCGGCTTCAGGACCTACGTCGCCATGCGCGCGTGGAAGCCCGACACCGAGACGGCCGTCGACGCGCTGATCTCGGATGGCGCCCAGCGCATCGTGGCGCTGCCGCTGTACCCCCACCGCACCCGGGCGATGACTGTCAGCTCGATGCGCGAGCTGCACCGCGTGCTGAGGGCCCGTCGCCTCAACCTGCCAGTCCACGAGGTCTGCTGCTTCCCGGCTGCGTCGGGGTTCCTCGACGCCTGGGCCGAGCTCATCGAGGCCACGCTGGCGAAGCTGCCCGAGGATCGCCGCGCCGGGGCGCACCTGCTCTTCAGCGCCCACGGCCTGCCCCAGAAGCTCGTCGACCGCGGCGATCCGTACCTGGAGCACGTCCGGCTCACCGTCGCAGGCCTGATGGAGCGGCTCGGCCCCGACCGCCCGCACTCCCTCTGCTTCCAGAGCCGCGCGACGCCCGTGAAGTGGCTCGAGCCCTCGACGCAGAACGCCATCGCGGCGCTCGCCCGAGAGCGGAGCCAAGACGTGGTGGTCGTCCCCATCGCCTTCCTGACCGAGCACGTGGAGACGCTGTTCGAGCTGGACCTCGAGCTGCGCGAGCACGCCGCGAAGCTGGGGCTCGAGGGCTTCCACCGGGTGCCCGCGCCAGGGACGCATCCCAGGCTCATCGAGGCGCTGGCGGACCTGGTGCGGCGGGCGATGCAGCAGACCCGCCCGCTGTGCACCGCCGACGTGCCTGGCTGGCCGTGTCCGCGGGTGGGCTGAGCGACTTACCGGAAGAGGTTGATCTTCGTGCGGGTCGTCACGCCCGCGGTGATCTCCACCGGGCGGACCTTGCTGGCGCCGAGCGCGCGGTTCGAGACGCGGACCTTGTGCTCGCCCACGGGCAGCTCGTGGCCATTGAGGGGCGCGACGCCCACCTTGCGACCGTCGATCTCCACCTCGCACTGATCGGCCGGCTCGCACTCCAGATCGAGCCGCCCCTTGCGCCCGTCGGCGACCGGCTTGTCGGCAGGCTTGTCCGCGGGCTTCTCCGGCTTGTCGGTCCGCGTGACCGGGCGCTTGGTCGGGTCGCGCTGGGGCTTGGGCGGCTCCGGAACGTCCTTGGGGTCGGGGCGGACGAACGGGGTGTCCAAGGC
>CAZAIE010000344.1:0-7241 GCA_964485035.1 uncultured Myxococcaceae bacterium
GGCCTCGTCCCAGCCGAACGAGCGGCCCTCGCCGCCCTCCGACACCTCGCAGATGACCAGGGCGAAGACCTTCTCGGGCTGGCCGAGCGAGCAGGTAGGGACGAGCCGGCGCTTCCACAGATCCGGCGCGGTGGGCAGCGCGGTCCCGCGCGGTACGATGACCGTCCGCACCGGCTTCTTCGTCGCGAGGTCCACGGTCTCGAGCGCGTAGTCGTGGACGAGGTAGTCGCGTGGGGCGGTCTGCCCGGCGGCGAAGACACAGGCGCCGAGCGCCACTGCGTCGAACGGGTGCCAGGCGCGGACCTTGGCGCGGCCGAAGCGGGTCTCGAAGAGCGGGTAGATGCCGGGCAGCAGCGTCGAGCCGCCGACCAAGAGCACGTCGTCGATCTGGCTCTCGGCGACCTGCTGCCGCGAGGCAAAGGCCAGCACCTCCTCCAGCGCTCCCTCCAGCGCGGAGTAGAGCCCGTGGGTGCGCAGCACCGAGGCGAGGTCCTCGCGGCCGAGCTCGACCGACCGGGGAGCGCCGCGCAGCCGGGCGTCGAGGGAGCGCAGCCGGTCCGGGGCCGCCAGCTCGAAGGTCGCCCGCTCCTGGAAGAAGACGGCTTCCTTCACCCGCCGGGCGTCGGCGAGCAGCAGCCCGCGCCAGAGCAGCGCCTCCTCGCCCGGGTCGTCCTCGAGAGGGAAGTCCAGCCGGCGGCAGAGGTCCTGGAGCAGCCAGCGGTCCACCAGGTCGCCGCCCACGTCGCGGCCGGCCTTGGCCAGCACCTCGCAGCCGCCGGCCTGCAGCCTGGCTGGGTCGAGCCGCACCAGCGCGACGTGCAGCGTGCCACCGCCGAAGTCCACCACCAGGACCAGCCGCGGTCGCGAGAGGCCCACCGCGTAGCCGAGCGCGGCGGCGACCGGCTCGTCCACGAAGCGGACCCGGCGGACGCCCAGGCTCTTCGCCGCCTCGGCGACCTCGGCGCGGTAGGTCTCGAAGGCCTCGACCGGGGAGGCGACCACCAGGTCCCGGATGCGCTCGCCGGTGGCCGCCCTGACCTCGGCGAACAGCTCTCGGAGGAAGAGGCGGGCAATGTCCCGGGCGCAGAAGCTGCGGCGGGCCGTCCGGGCGAGCGTGAGCAGCGGGGCGCGGCCCAGCGCGCGCTTGAACGAGGGCACGAATTGCGGGCGCTGCTGGACGGCGTTCAGCTCCAGCGCCGGTCGGCCGATGTGCGCCCGCTTGCCGAAGCCCAGGCGCGCGGCGAGGCCGACCGGGTCCAGCACGTGGACCGCGGACGGGACGGCGCGGGGCGTCTCCACGCTGACCTGGCTCGCCGGGGCGCGGCTGATTTGCGGGAGGTCCACCAGCGACGGCCGTCCCGCCTGGGAGTCCCAGCGAGCGAGCAGGGTGTTGGAGGTGCCGAGGTCGAGCGCCCACATGAGGCCGGCGACCATAGCACTGGCAGTCGCGGGTTCAGACACCAGAGTGCCGATCCGGGGACGCCGACGCGCCGGCCGATTTTTTGACTGTTCGCCGCCCTGGCCGAACATGGGGCTACAGGGAGGTAGCCGATGCGTGGACCCCGAGCCGACCGCACCAAGAAGCGCCTGGCGATGCACTTCTCCACCGCCGACGGCGCGCTGCCCCGCGCGGGCTGCACGCTCGACCTCTCGGCGGGTGGGCTCTTCCTGAACACGCGGGCGAAGCTGCCGCGCGGATCGCACGTCCTGGGCCGGCTGAGCCTTCCCAACGGGCGGCAAGCGGAGGTCCATGGAATCGTCGCCTGGGCGCGCGAGACCCCGCACGCCCTGAACGCCATCGCGCGCGGCGGGCTGGGCCTGAAGCTGGTCTGGGCGGACTCGACCTACTTCGAGTTCCTCGCCGCCAGCGCAGGCTGACTCGCAGACCCTACTCTTCGAGAGCGGTGCCTCGAAGCAGAGGGGGATGACCCACCCCAGGTTACGTGGCCGCGAACTCAGGGTGTGAGTTCTAGGAGAGCCCCGCGCGGCCACCCCGATTTTTTGCACGACACCCCTGGATACCCGGAGCCTCGAGAAAGGCTTCGAAGGGGAAGAGTCTGCAGAGTTCCATGCCCAAGAGGCGGCTGGAGAGAGGGGGGCCGGTCGGCCCCCGCGCGGCTTGCCTTGCGGGCTGCCTCCAACTCCGAGGCGAATGGCCCCTGAGCGGCCTACGCGCGCGGCGCCTTGCGGCGCCCTGGGGTGAGGGTTGAGCTTCTGTCCGACATCTCTTCTTGGAAGAAGTGCTTCCTTCCAAGCCCCAGGCGTTCTGTGCAGGCCTCGGCATGCCTAGGCACTTCTGCTGGATACCTACATTGGCGCACCCACGGAGTGGCCGCGCGGGGCTCTCCTCGAACTCACGCCCCGAGCTCGCGGCCACGTAACCCGCGTGGGATTGTCGATTGTGGAGAACGAGAACGCCGGCCATCGCAGGAGCGAGGCCGGCGTTCCTTGTTCCAGAGCGGTGGTCGCTACATCCGGACTTCGCCGCCGTTCCCGTTGGAGTCGTCGCTGGGCGCGACGGTGGCCGTGAAGGGGTCCTTCTCGAGCGCCGCCTTCAGGACCTCGTCCATCTGGGTCACGAAGTGGAACTCGATCTCCTTGCGGGCCTGCTCCGGGACGTCCTGCATGTCCTTGCGGTTGCGCTCCGGCATGATCAGCCGCTTGATGCCCGCGCGGTGGGCTGCGAGCACCTTCTCCTTGATGCCGCCCACGGGGAGCACGAGGCCGCGCAGCGTCACCTCGCCAGTCATCGCCGTGTCGCCACGGACACGGATGCCGGTGAGCAGCGAGACCAGCGCCGTCAGGATCGTCACGCCGGCCGAGGGCCCGTCCTTGGGGACGCCGCCGGCGGGGAAGTGGATGTGGATGTCCATCTTCTCCAGGAAGTTCGGCGGGATGTTCAGCACGTTGGCCTTCGAGCGCGCGTAGGAGAGCGCCGCGGCGCAGGATTCCTTCATCACGTCACCGAGCTGGCCGGTGAGCGTCAGCGAGCCCTTGCCGGTCATGCGGGTGGCCTCGATGAAGAGGATGTCGCCGCCCGCCGGGGTCCAGGCGAGGCCGGTGGCGACGCCCGAGACCTCGGTGCGCTCCGCCACCTCGTCCCAGAACTTCTCGGCGCCCAGGATGTCGCAGACGTCCTTCTCCACCAGCGTGCGCTTGTCCTTCTTGCCGCTCGCCACGTCCACGGCCACCGCGCGGCACAGGTCAGCGATGCGCCGCTCCAGGCTGCGCACGCCGGCCTCGCGGGTGTACGCGGTGATGACCTTGGAGAGACCCTTCTCCTCCAGCGCCATCAGCTCCGCGCCGATGCCGTGCTCCTTCAGCTGCTTGGGCACCAGGTGCCGCTTGGCGATCTCCAGCTTCTCGTCGAACGTGTACCCGGGCAGCTCGATGATCTCCATGCGGTCGCGCAGCGGCGCCGGGATGGGGTCGAGCTGGTTCGCGGTGGCGATGAACATGACCTTCGACAGGTCGAAGGGCAGGTCGAGGTAGTGGTCGGAGAAGGTGTTGTTCTGCTCCGGGTCCAGCACCTCCAGCAGCGCCGCCGAGGGGTCGCCCCTGAAGTCCGCGCCGAGCTTGTCCACCTCGTCCAGCATCATCAGCGGGTTGCAGGTGCCCGCCTTCTTCATCGACTGGATGATGCGGCCGGGCAGGGCACCCACGTACGTCCGCCGGTGCCCGCGGATCTCGGCCTCGTCGCGCACGCCGCCCAGCGAGAGGCGCACGAACTTGCGGCCCACCGAGCGCGCCACCGACTGGCCGAGGGACGTCTTGCCGACGCCGGGGGGCCCGACCAGGCAGAGGATGGGGCCCTTCATGTCGTTCTTCAGCTTGCGCACCGCCAGGTACTCGAGGATGCGCTTCTTCACCTTCTGCAGCCCGAAGTGGTCCGCGTCCAGCGTCGACCGGGCGTTCTCGATGTCGAGGTTGTCCTCGGTCTTCTTCGACCAGGGCAGGTCGGCGATCCAGTCGAGGTAGGTGCGCGCGACGGTGTACTCGCTGGAGGCCGCCGGGATGGTCTTGAGGCGGTTCATCTCCTTCTGCGCGACCTTCTCCACGTCGGGGGGCAGCCCGGCCTTCTTCAGCCGCTCGCCCAGCTCGTCGAGCTCCTCCTCCTCCTCGCCCAGCTCCCCCAGTTCCTCCTTGATGGCCTTGAGCTGCTGGCGCAGGTAGTACTCGCGCTGCGTCTTCGACATCTCGCCCTTCACGGCGGAGTCGATCTTGTTCGACAGCTTGAGGATCTCGCGCTTGCGGTTGAGCAGCTCGAGCACGAGCTTCATCCGCGCCTTGAGGTCCACCGTCTCCAGCACGCCCTGCTTGTCCTCGATGGGCACGTCGAGGTTGGCGGCGACCAGGTCGGCGAGGTGCCCGGGGTGGGTGATGGACTCGACCAACTCCACCGCCGCCGCCGGCAGCTCCGGCATCAGCTCGATGACCTCACGGGCCAGCTTCTTGAGGTTGATGCCCAGCGCCTCGACCTCGACGTCCTCGACCGAGGTCTTGTCCTCGACGGGCTCGATGCGCGCCTTGAGGTAGGGCGACTCCTGGACCAGGTCCAGCACCCGGAAGCGGGCCAGGCCCTGGACGACGAGCGAGTAGTTGTCCTCGCCCATCTTCAGGAGCTTCACGATGCGGGCGACCGTGCCCATGGAGTAGAGGTCGGACGCGCCCGGGTCCTCCTCCTCGGCCCGGCGCTGCGTGACCACGCCGATGACCTGGTCGTCGCGCACTGCATCCTTGATCAGCGCGATGGTCTTCTGGCGCCCGACCGCGAGGGGCAGGACCCCGCCGGGGAAGAACACCGAGTTGCGCAGCGGGAGGATCGGCAGGACCTGCGGGATGTCTTCCTTGGCGATCAGCACTGGTGCGCCCATCGACGGAGTCGTGGCCACGGGAGGCTGCGCTCCGCCCTTCTTCTTGTCGTCGCCCATCGAGTGCCCTCGTTTCGTGAGGCCCTTGTAGTAACCACCAACCGTGCGCCCTTCAGGCGCCTGACCAGCCCAGTCCCGAAAGAACGTTGCAGCCCCACCTCCAGAACGTCGGGCACCTGACGGTTCACCGTGCCCCGCGCTCTGCGTTTCATCCCGGGTTTCCGTACCTTAGGCACGCGGTTGCGGGATGGCAAGAAACGGCGGGAGGAAGCGGGGCGGTTTGCCCTGCGATTCCAAGGGCCCGCGGGGCCTCTTCGAAAGGCGTGACCCGCGCAGGACCGCGTGGCAGATTGCGCGCCATGTCCGGACTGACCAACCCGGCGGGTGGACCAATCATCACGCTCCTGACCGACTTCGGTGCCGGGAGCGGCTACCCCGCCCAGATGAAGGGCGTGGTCCTCGGGCTCTGCCCCGAGGCGCGCCTTCTGGACCTGAGCCACGAGGTCCCTGCGTATCGGGTGCTCGTGGGCCAGGCGCTGCTGCGAGACGCCGTGCCTGCCTTCCCCGCGGGCACCATCCACGTCGCGGTGGTGGATCCCGGCGTGGGGACGTCGCGGCGCGGCCTGCTGGTCGTCGGCGGCGAGAAGGCGCCTGGCCACGCGTTCTTGGGCCCGGACAACGGGCTGCTCTGGCCATTCATGCGCGGGGCGAAGGTGTACGAACTCTCGAACCCCGCGCTGCGGCGCGAGCCGGTCTGTCCGACCTTCCACGGCCGCGACCTGTTCGCTCCGGCTGCAGCCCACCTCGCGCGTGGGGTCGCACCGGAGGAGTTCGGCCCCGAGATCCACGACCCGGTGAAGCTCCTGCCCCCGCGCGTGAGGCACGAGGGCGGGGCCATCGTCGGCGAGATCGTCCACGTGGACTCGTTCGGCAACCTCGTCTCCAACCTCGGCCTCGAGGACCTGCCCCCGGTCGATCCGGCGCAGCTCCAGGTCTCGGTGGGCGGGCGCACGCTCGGTGGCCTCAAGCGGACGTTCGGTGAGGTCCCCGTCGGAGGGCTGGTGGCCTTCATTGGGTCCGCGGGGTTCGTCGAGGTCGCCGTGCGCGAGGGGAGCGCGGCGCGGGAGCTCAAGCTCGAGGACGGGCAGGGCATGCCGCTGGTGGTCGAGCACCTGGGCGCACCCTGAGGGCTTCCAGAAACGGAATCCTGCTATATTGCCGGCCGCTTCGAGCAGCCCCGGACGCACGAGGGCGGCACGGCAGGAGATGGTGATGAACGAGATCAACGATCCCAACAAGCGGCAGTTCGAACGGCTCGAGAACGAGCTCCCCGTCGCCTACCGCAGCGTCGACGGCTTCATCACCGACTGGGTGACCAACATCTCCAAGGGCGGCCTCTTCATCAACAGCCGCACCCCACTGCCCGTAGGCACCACCGTCCGGCTGATCATCCAGCTCCCCGACACACCGTTCCCGTTCGACCTCACCGGCAAGGTGGTGCGCGTAAGCGAGTTCGACAACGCCACCAACGAGGTGCCGGGCATGGGCGTCGAGTTCGTGGACATCGACGACGACAAGCGCGCGCGCATCGAGCGCTTCGTGGACCGGCTCCGCAAGGACCTGCCCGACGAGCCCAAGAAGAAGAAGTAGGGCGTTTGGGCCTTCCGGCCCGCTCCACTCGTGTCGGTCACCCTCACCATCGAAGCGCTGGGCGCGGGCGGGGACGGCTTCTCGCACCTGCCCGACGGGCGCGCGGTCTTCGTCCAGGGCGGAGTGCCCGGTGACGTCGCCGAGGTCGAGCTGCTCGAGGAGCAGCAGCGGCAGGCGCGCGCGCGGGTCGTGCGCCTCGTCCAGCCCTCCGCGCAGCGCGTAGACCCTGGCTGCCCCCACTTCGAGGCCTGCGGCGGCTGTCCGTGGCTCGGGGTCTCGCTCGGACTCCAGGAAGAGACCAAGCACCGCCTGCTGCGCGAGGCGCTGGAGCGCGTCGGGGGCCTCGAGACCTCGGGCCTGCTCCGGCCGCTGCTCTCGTCGCCCCGAGCGCTCCGGTACCGGCAGCGGACGACGCTCCACCTCTCGGGAGGCAAGCTCGGCTTTCGCGCGGCCGGGAGCCACGACCTGGTTGCCATCCGCGAGTGCCGTCAACTTGACGAGCGGCTCGAGGCGGCGGTGCTGCGCCTCTCGAGGGCCATCGAGGAGGAAGGACCGCCTGCGCGCGGCACGGACGTGGCGCTGGCCGTCGATGGCCGTCGCTCGACCGCGGCGTTCTTCGTGGCCACCGCCGTGCGCCGGGTGGGCGAACACCTCGAGCGGCTGCGGCGGCGGGCCGTCCGGGCGAGCGTGAGCAGCGGGGCGCGGCCCAGCGCGCGCTTG
>CAZAIE010000345.1:0-7235 GCA_964485035.1 uncultured Myxococcaceae bacterium
GGGACGCCCACGTCGAAGAAGAACTGCGCGACCTCGGGGTCGAGCCGCGCGCTCGCCGAGAGCGACCCGACCAGTCGCCCGCCGAAGCGGTCGCGGATCTTCGCCAGCACCAGCCGGTCGAGCGCGCGGTAGCGCAGGCTGGCCTTGCCCGTCAGCCGCCGCTTCTTCGCCTCGGCGAGGGCCGCCTCGAAGAGCTTGAGCTTGAGCCCGCCCGCCTCGCGCATCTTGGCGAAGACGCCGGCGTGGATGCGGTTGAAGAGGCGCGGCACGGCCACGAAGTAGTCGGGCCGCACCACCGTCAGCTCCTCGGCGATGGCGTCCCGGCCCCCGGAGATGGCGATGGCGGCGCCCAGGGAGATGAAGTTGAAGAGCTCGCCGGTCTGCGCGTAGACGTGCGCCCAGGGCAGGACGTTGAGGCAGCGCGAGTGCTCGCCGAGCGTCGGGTACAGCTCCTGGCCGTGCCGCACCGTGCAGGTGATGTTGCCGTGGCTGAGGACCACCCCCTTGGCCTCGCCGGTGGTCCCCGAGGTGTAGAGCACGCTCGCCGGGTCCGAGGGCTTGGGGCGCAGCGCGGCGACGGGGTGCTTGCGGCCCAGCTCCTCGAGGGCCGCGAGGCTGCCCTCTCCCGACGAGTCGATGACCACGAGCTGCTTCAGCCCCGGGATCTGGGAGGGCCAGGCCTTCAGCCGCTCGGCGATCTCGGGCTTGGAGACCACGAGCACGTTGACCCCGGCGTCGCGGACGATGTTCTCCCAGGTGGCGGGCAGCTCCGCCTCGTACATGGGGACGAACCGGACGAGGCGCCCATAGGCGGCCACCGCGCTCACGGCCCACTCCACGCGGTTGTTGGCAATGATCCCGACCGCGTCGCCTGCGGAGACCCCGAGCTGGGCGAACCCCGCGCGCAGGTCGTCGATGCGCCGGCCGACCTCGCCGTAGGTGGTCCACGCGAAGGTCCGCCGCGAAGTCTTGGTGCCGAAGAGCGGCTTGGAGGCGAACCTGGAGCAGCTCCCCTCCCAGAGGTCGACCAGGTTGTCGGGCTTCTCGTAGGTGAACGTCTCGGTCATGGCTCCCTCACCGGTGCGCAGGCGGCGCAGCGGGAGATAGCAGCCACAACGGTCGCGCGCCAGACGGCCTGGAGCCGCCCCACCTCTTCTCAGCTCAGGGCCGGACGTCGATGAGGTAGCTCTGGCGCTTGCCGTCCTTGGCCCAGACCAGCAGCGTGGTGCGGCCCACGGTCGTCCCCTTCACGTGGATGCGCCCCTGCTCCACGCGGATGTCGGCGACCGTCGGGTCGCCCACCGCGACGCGGGCGATGTCGGCGATGCTCACCGAGACCTCGGTCCCCGGCCTCACCGAGAGCACGGGCGAGTCGGTCGCGGCATCGAACGGCGGGGGAAGCTGCTGCAGCCTCGCCCACAGGTCCGGCCCCAGGATGGCGCGCACGCGGAGCAGCAGCCGGACCCGGTTCTTGCGGATGGCGAGCTCCGCGGCGCCGACCTCGTCGAGCTTGCCCACCACCTTCTTCTCGTCCGGCGCGGGCTCGGCCATGAGCCGGTCGAGCTGCAGCTGGGCCCGACGCGCGTTCGCCTCGAGCGTGATCAGCTCGTCGTTGGCGCCGAAGGCGGCGTCGCGGACCTGCTTCAGCTTCTCCTGCGGGATGCCGAGTCGCTCCGCCACCTGCGCGGGGATGCCCGGCCCCGGCGCCATCAGGTCGTCGACGCGGAACTCGGCTCCTCCCTCCGGCGAGCGACCCGGCGGCCGGGGCTCGGCAGCGCGGACCTCGGGGGGAACGGCGAGGGCGAGCAGGGCGATCAACACGACGGACGGACGGTTCATGGTCACTCCTCCTGGTCAGGCTGGGTCCACACCACGGTCATCGACGAGAGGCGCACGGGCGGCGGCAGCCGGGCGGGTGAGACCCAGTCGCCGAGCGGGCCGAAGGCGAGCCGCGACGCGTCCTGCGTGTCCCTCCCCGCGGCGTCGAGCTGCGCCCAGAGCACCGTCCAGACGGCGTCGGCCTCGGTGAACTCCTGCTGCTCGACCACCGGGCCTGCCACGCCCGGCTCGGGAGCGGGTGGCCGCAGCAGGAGGAGCGCGCAGAGCCCGGCCACTGCCCCGGCGACGACCCCCAGCCGCCGGCGCACCCGGCGCGCGTCGAGCCGCACCGGCTGCGGCAGGGGTCCGGCGCGCAGCCCGAGCGCCACCCGGTGCCCGCGCTCGAGCTCGCGGCACGCGGGGCAGGTCTGGAGGTGGTCTGCGAGGCCCTCGCTCGCGGTCCCGTCGAGGATCTGCTGTCGGTAGGCGTCGCAGCGGCTCATGCGTCCTCCCCTCCCTCGTCCAACAGCCCGCGCACGCGCAGCGTCCTCACCGCGCGCTGCAGGTGGACCCGGGCGGTCCCGCGTCCGATTCCCAGGGCGTCCGCCACCTCGTCGATCGACAGGCCCTCCAGGTAGCGCAGGCAGAACGCCGTCGACTGTCGCGCCGGGAGCTGCTCCAGCCCCTCGGCCAGGGCGCGCAGGTGGCGCTGCCGCCCGAGCTCGGTCGAGGGGTCGGACTCGCAGACCGGCTCCACCGGCACGAAGAGCAGCGCCGCCAGCGTGCGGTAGAGACGGCGGCGACGTCTCCAGCTCAACGCCTGGTGCACGAGGATGCGCCGCAGCCAGCCCTCCACTGCCCCGTCGCCCCGGAAGTCCTGCCACCGTCCCAGCGCGGTCTCGCAGGTGGCCTGCACGAGGTCCCTGGCCTCCTCGCCGTCCCACACGAGCCTTCGGGCGAGCGCCTCCAGCCGGGGGCGCGCGGCCACCAGCACCACCTCCAGGCTCGTCGCCTCTGGGAGCATCGTCGGCATTCTCCCTGAAGGACGCCCGGGGAGCGCTTCCGGCATACCGCCTTCGGGCGCCGTGCTCGAGAGGACGCACCCGTCGCAGGAACGACGGTGCGAGGCGCAGGATCGCTGGACGGCCGGCGTCCACCCGCTAGAAGACGAGGGTTGCGCCCACCATCCCGCCTCCAGGCACCGGAGCGATGCCCACGCCCACGAGCCGAAGACGGGGTTCGTCGGCTCGCTGCGCCCGCGTCAGTGGCGCCCGCTCGGCTGCGCTCCGGCTGAAGCCAATCCCTCCAAGGATGGCCCCGAACGCCACCCCCTGGACGATGGCGACGACGCCGATCACCGTGAGCGCGGTCTTCGCGATGAGCCAGCTCGTGTTGTAGCAGTAGCCCTGATCGCCGGCGCACGGGTCCTCCCACCCGGTCTGTGCGTAGACGGTGGCCACGGTGCCCAGGAGGACCAGCACGCCACCGACGGCGACGCCCGTGTTGCCCATCGTGCGGTAGCCGTCCTTCGGCCCAGGGAGTGCCTGGTCCGCTCCCCGCGCGCTCGGGTCCCGCCACGCTCTCGAGCGAGGCCTCGGAACGGCGTCTTCCTCCTGCCCGAACGCAGCGAGCGGAGCCGCCGCGACTGCGACACCGGCGATCAGCGCCAGGATGCGCATGTGCCCCCCAGAAGCCACAGTCTCGACTGCGCGACGCGAGGTGTGAGCCCGCGCAAGACGATGCACCAGGACGGGCGGCGGCTCTTTCCCCTCCTTCCGGGCGAGGCTCTACTGACTGTCCCCCGCTTCTTCGAGGTCAGTCTTTCTCCTGGTGCCCGTAGCGACGCCTCCAGGCGTCCGCCTTTCGTCATCGGTGTCCACTCCCGCGACACCCGACGCTGCCACGCCCCCGAGTCCTCCGGGTTCGCTGCGCTGGTCCGGTCGGTGCAGTTGCCTGCCGCATGACCGCACTCCCCATGCAGGTCCTCGGCGAGATGACCCGAACCTGCCCCAAGGGACTCGGCGAGGCCGTGGTCCTCCTCGCGCTGACGGCGTGGGACTTCCTCTTCACCTTGGGAGCCTTCGTGCTGGTGGCCATCCTCTTCGCCCGTGGCGAGGACCGAGCGACGAAGGCGATGGCCTGGCTCGTCCTCCTTCCTATCGGCCTGGCGTTCGCCTACGGCTGCGCCCGGCTCGGCTTCTCCTCCAGCAGCCTCTCCCACGCCTTCTCCGTCGCCGGCGGGTCCTTCGCGCTCTACTGCCTGGCCCTCTGGAGGCTCGCGCGAAGGCCGCGCGGCGCATGAGCTGCGCGACCTGGGCGGTGACAGCAGACCTTGCAGCTCCCCGAGCGGCCCCCTCCGGCAAGCCAACCCGGCGGCGACACTGGAGTTTTCGGTCCCCCTTAAGCGCCTGGCCTCCCGGCGGCTCGCAGTCTCGGGGGCTCACAGTTACCCCTTGGGAGTGACCGCACCGCTTCCAGCTTGGCGAAGACTGCTCGTCCTCTCCGACCTTCCGTACCTCGAGGAGTGCCTCGGGGACGACTTTCAGATCGTCGGGGCCTCCGCCGCGACCGCCGAGGACCGGCTTCGCGAGGCGATGCTCGAAGAACGGCCGTTCCCGCTCCTCGTCTGTCGGCTCTCGGAACAGACGCTGGCCGCCCTCCCGCGCTGGTCGCAGGTGGACCTCGCGCTACAGGTCCTCTTCGGGGTCGACGACCTCCCAGAGGCGCGCCTCCCCCAGAGCGACCGCGTGGTGGTGGTGCGAACCCCCTTCCACGCGGGCGAGGTCCGCCGCCTGGCCCTGGCGCTGGCCGCGCGCTGGCTGACCGAGCGCGACGCGCGGGGGGAGCACGAGGCGCACCAGCGAATGGAGGCGGAGCACCGGCTGGGGCAGAAGCTCGAGGCGGTGGGGCAGCTCGCCGCGGGCATCGCCCACGAGATCAACACGCCCATGCAGTACATCGGCGACAGCGTGCAGTTCCTGCGGCGGGGCTTCCAGGGCCTGCAGCGGGCGGTGGACCAGTGCCTCCCCTGCGTCGAGCGGCTCGCCTCGCACCCCGAGCACGCCGCGGAGGTGCGCGCGGCGCGTGCGGCGCTGTCCGAGGCCGACCTCGACTACGTCCGCGAGCGCGGGGAGCGGGCCTTCGAGCGCACGCTGGAGGGCGTGGAGCGGGTGAGCACCATCGTGAACGCGCTGCGCGAGTTCGCCCACCCCGGGCCCACGCGGCGCGAGCCCACCGACCTGAACCACGCCCTGGCGAGCGCGCTCGTCGTCTGCCGCAACGAGTACAAGTACGTCGCCGAGGTGGAGCAGGACCTCGGCCCGCTGCCGCTGGTCGAGTGCCACCCCGGGGAGATCAACCAGGTGTTCCTCAACCTGCTGGTGAACGCCGCTCACGCCATCGAGGAGGTGGTGCGCGGCACCGAGCGGAAGGGCCGGCTGCGGGTGCAGACCCGGGACCTGGGCGACCGCGTCGTGATCGCCGTCGAGGACACCGGCGCGGGCATCCCCGAGGCCATCTGCGAGCGCATCTTCGACCCGTTCTTCACCACCAAGCCGGTGGGGCGCGGGACCGGCCAGGGCCTCGCCATCTGCCGCTCCATCGTGGTGGACAAGCACCGGGGGCGGCTCTCCTTCGAGTCCGCGGTCGGCCGGGGCACCCGCTTCGTGGTGGAGCTCCCGGTCGGCCGGGGGAGCTGCCACCGTGAAGCGCCTGCTCTTCGTCGACGACGAGCCGCGCATCCTCGAGGGGCTGCGCGACCTGCTCCGGCGCCACCGCTCGAATTGGGAGATGGTCTTCGTCGCCAGCGGCGAGGAGGCGCTGCGCGAGCTCGGGCAGCGGCACTTCGACGTGGTGGTCTCCGACATGCGCATGCCGGGGATGGACGGCGCGACCCTCCTGCGGCACGTCCACCAGCGCCACCCCGACGTGGTGCGCATCGTCCTCTCCGGCTACTCGGAGCTGCAGACCGCCCTGCGCGCCGTTCCTGTCGCGCACCAGTTCCTGAGCAAGCCGACCACCGCCGACGTCCTGGAGTCGGTGGTCGAGCGCGCCTGCAACCTGCAGGCGCTCATCTCCGACGAGCGGCTGCTGGCGCTGGTGGGCAAGCAGCAGCGGCTCCCCTCCCTGCCCAGCACCTACTCCCGGCTGATGCAGGTCCTCGCCGACGAGCGCGCCGGGGCCCGGGACGTGGCCGCGGTCATCGAGGGCGACGTCGCGATGTGCGCCAAGGTGCTGCAGCTGGTGAACAGCGCCTACTTCGGGGCCCGCCAGTCGGTGTCCAGCATCGAGGGCGCGGTGGCCTACCTCGGCTTCCAGCTCATCAAGCACCTGACCCTCTTCTCCGAGGTCTTCGTGTGGGACCAGCAGCGGCCGGTCGCCGGCTTCTCCCTGGCCGCGCTGCAGCAGCACTCGCTGGCGGTGGCCACCCTGGCCCGGAGCTTCCTCTGCGGCGACCGGGCCCAGGCCGACGACGCGTTCACCGCCGGGATGCTGCACGACGTGGGGCTGCTGGTGCTGGCCATGGCCGTCCCGGAGTCGCTCGAGCGGGCCATCGGCCAGGCCCGCGGGGAGATCCAACCGCTGCACCTGGTCGAGCGCGACCTCTTCGGCATCGGCCACGCCGAGGTGGGGGCGTACCTCCTGGGGCTGTGGGGCCTGCCCTATCCGGTGGTGGAGGCGGTGGCCAACCACCACGACCCGCGCCGGGTGCGGCAGAGCCGGCTCGACGTGCTGGCGGCGGTCCACGTGGCCGACGCCCTGGTCCACGAGGCCACCCCCGGGGCCCTGGAGGGCACACCGGCGCTGGACCCGGCGTACGCCGCGACCCTCGGCTTCGCCGACCGGCTGCCCGAGTGGCGCACCGCCGCCGCCGAGCAGGCGAAGAAGGGCTCGCCCTGGACGGGAGGTGCCCGGTGAGCCGAGGCCCGCTCCCGCGCGTGCTGTTCGTCGACGACGAGCCCCTGGTGCTGGAGGGGCTGCGGGACCTGCTGCGCGGCCAGCCCTTCGAGGTGCTCAGCGCCGGGAGCGCCGAGGAGGCGCTGGGCCTCGTGCGCCAGGAGCCGGTGGACGTGGTGGTCACCGACGAGCGGATGCCGCAAACCTCCGGGTCCGAGCTGCTGGCGGTGCTGGCCGCGGAGCACCCCTCCACGGCCCGGGTGATCCTCACGGGCCACGCCACCGTCGACGCGGCGATGCGGGCCATCAACGCCGGACGGGTCTTCTGGTTCCTGCGCAAGCCCTGCTCTCCGGCGGAGCTGGTGGAGGTGCTGGAGCGGGCGCTGGAGAAGACCGCCCACGACCGGGCGGTCGCGCAGCTGGTCCGGGCGGCCCAGGTGTTGGGAGGTGGTTCCGAAGCGCCGGGGGCCCAGCTCCCGGCCGCGCCAGCGCCCCACCCGCCCTCGCTGGCGGTCGGTGGC
>CAZAIE010000346.1:0-3759 GCA_964485035.1 uncultured Myxococcaceae bacterium
GGACGGGATGCGGGCCAGGCTGCTGCGCCGGACGCGGGGAGCCCGGTGGGCGAGGCCAAGGGGTGCGGGTGCGGGGCGGGCGCGTCGGGCGCTGCTCCGTGGCTCGCAGTGCTGCTGCTGGGGCTGCGACGCCGGTCTTGAGGACGGGCTCCTCGGGGTCTCTTCCCCTGGTCTCTTGGTCTCTTCCCCTGCTTCGCCTTCCTCTCTTTGGTGGACTGGGTCGACTGGGTGGACGTGGTGGGATTCTCAGAGGGTCTTTCCCGCTGGGCTTTCCCGCTGATTTGACCTCGGCGCGGGCCGCGCGCATCCTGCCGGGCATGACGCTCTCCTCGGCATTCGCCGAAGGCCTTGGCGCTGCACCGCTGTATCGCGGCGCAGCCGAGGCTGTAGGCGCGACCACCGATGCTGCGTGACTGCCGGCTCACTGGGCCTCTGGTGAGCGTGTAGTTCCCTGCAGCCCCTCTTCACCCCATTTCGTCGCCGGTCTTCCGGTGACGCCGAGGTTTGTCATGAGCGACCGCTCGTTCGAGTTCTTCCTGCAGTTCCACCACCACCTCCCCCGCCAGGGCCCAGGCACGCCCGAGGCCACCACCGAGGCGTTCCGACGCCTCGAGCCGCTGCTCCCACCCTCCCCGTCGATACTCGACCTGGCCTGCGGCAGCGGGGGCCAGACCCTCACCCTGGCCGGCCTCACTCGCGGCTCCATCCTCGGTCTGGACTTCTACCCGCAGTTCGTCGAGGAGCTGCGGCAGCACGCCGCCGAGCTGGGCGTCGCCGACCGCGTCACCGCACGCGTGGGCGACATGAAGGCGCTCGACCTCCCGCCCGCAAGCTTCGACCTCGTCTGGTGCGAGGGCGCGATCTACGTCCTCGGGTTCCAGCACGGGCTCGAGGTCGTACGCCCGCTGCTCCGCGGCCCCGGCCTCGTCGCCCTCACCGACGCCACCTGGCTGCTTCCCCGCAGCGAGGTGCCCGCCGACGTGCTCGCGTTCTGGGACGCCGAGTGCCCGCACATGGTCGGCGTCCATGAGAACCTCGAGCTCGCCCGGTCCGCGGGCTACCGGCCGCTGGGCCACTTCACGCTCCCCGCCGCCGCGTGGGCCGCGTACGTGGACCCGCTCGAGCGCCGCATGAACGAGGTGCTGGCCCAGCACCCGGGCGACCCTGACGCCGAGGAGGCCGCCAGGAAGGAGCGTCGCGAGTTCGCGATGTTCCGCAGCAACCTGCGCTACTTCGGCTACGTGTTCTTCCTGCTGCAGCGCTGCTGACGCTCGCGCCCGGCGGGGCCACCGTGCCCCGCCGGGCCTTCGCTCCCATGACCACTGAGCACGCCCTCCTCGAAGCCATCGCCCGAGACCCCGCCTCCGACGCCCCGCGGCTCGTCTACGCCGACTGGCTCTCGGCCCAGGGCGACCCGCGCGGGGAGTTCATTGTCCTGCAGTGCCGGCTCGCCGCCGCCCCCGACGACGAGGCCCGCCGCAAGCTGCGCATCGCCGAGAACCGACTGCTCGGGCAACACGGCGGCGAGTGGTCCGCTCCGGTGCGCGACCTCACCGGCGCCGACCCGGTCTTCCGCCGGGGGTTCGTCGACGAGGCCTCGCTCCCGCTGGCGCAGTTGGGGATGCTCGGTCCGCTGCTCGAGGCCGCGCCGCTGCTGCGCCACCTGCGCGTCGACGCCGTCCACTTCGACTGTCCTGCGAAGGAGCTGGCGTCGCTCCGGAGCGTCCCCGCCCTCGCCCAGCTCGAGTCGCTGGATCTGCGCGCGCGCATCTCGGTCGCCGCGGCCGAGGTGCTCGGCGGGTGCGAGCACCTGCGCGGGCTGCGCCAGCTGCGCTTCACCTCGACCCTGGTCCGCGACGACACGCAGACCGCGGGCCCCAGCGCCCAGGAGTCCTCGGACGCCGCGGGGGTGCTCGCCCGCTCTCCGGTCCTCTCGGGGCTTCGCGACCTGGACCTGCACGGCTGGATGCTGCTGGGCTCCGGAGTACAGGCGCTGCTCGAGGCGCCCTGGCCGCTGGACACGCTGGACCTGAGCTACTGCTTCTACGTCACCGCCCGCGAGGGCGCGGCGGCGCTGGCCTCCTCCACGCGACCGCCCACGCTGCGGGTGCTGGGGCTCGCCGGGATCCAGCCTGACGAGCAGGGCTGCGCGGCGCTCTCCCAGGCGCCCTGCCTCGCCGGGCTCGAGTCGCTGGACCTGGAGCGGGGACAGTTCGGCATTCCGCGCGCGACGGCGTTCTTCGCCGAGCCCCGGCTGCCCGCGCTCACCCGGCTGCGGCTGGAGCGCAATGCCCTCTTCGACCGCGGCCTCGCGGCGCTGCTCGCCTCGCCGCTCGCGGCCCAACTCCGGGTCCTGGATCTGGGACACAACCGCATCGGGAAGAAGGGCGTGGCGGCGCTGGCGAGCACGCCTGCGCTCTCGAAGCTCGAGCGGCTGTACCTCAACGAGCCCGGCTTCGGCGACGAGGTCCGCGACCTGCTCGCTGGCTCGCCCACCCTCGCGACGACGGAGATCTGGCTGCAGGGACGCAAGCTTCGGCGTGGGTGAATTCCCGCTCTCGCTCCGCGGTCCGCTGCGGTAGAGCTTGGCCCATGTCCCAATCGCTCCCGTTCCTCCTCGCGCTGTGCCTGGCCGCCTGCTCGTCCACGACCGCCCCCGAGGGCCCCGATGCCTCCACGGCACTCGATGCCGACCTCGTCGGCGTGGATGCGGCCAGCGAGGCCCCGGACGCGGCGAGCGCGGGTCCCGACGCCGGCAGCGCGGACACCGGGCCCGGCAGCTCTCACGGCCAGGGCAAGCTCACCTGCGAGAGCACGGGAACGGTCGCCCAGAGCGGCGTGACCTACAGCTACTGCCTCGCCCGGGTCGCTGGGGTGGAGCTGAAGATCATCGAGCCGGCGGAGGGCGCCGCCCTGCCGCTGCGCCTCGCGGTCTACCTCCACGGCGACGGCGCGGGGCCCCACAACAGCGGCTTCGCGCTGCGGACCCATGCACCGTGGACCACCGCGCACCGGACGCTCTACGTCTCGGCGAAGGCGCCCAACGGCTGCGCCTGGTGGTTGTCGCCCAGCTACACCACCTGCGATGGCGTCACCCCCGTGCCGGACTCGGCGATCGACCGGGCGGGAGAGAACGCGACGGCGCTGGTGAAGGTCCTGCAGGCGCTGCGGGCGGGCTGGGATCTCTCCGATGCGCCGGTGCTCTTCGGCGGCTCGTCCGGCGGCTCCATCTTCCTGACCTCGGGGTTCCTGCCCGCCTACGGCGACCGCTTCCCGGGGGTCTACGCACTGAGTTGCGGCGGCGACGAGCCCTGGGCTGGCAAGCTCGCGTGGAGCCCGGCCGATCCGGCGAAGCTCGGGCCGACGAAGCTCTTCTTCACCTACGGCGACAAGGACTTCGTGGCCCCCGACGTCGAGGAGAGCGTCGCGTTCTACACGGCGGCGGGGGTCCCACTCGAGACCAAGGTCATCCCCGAGACCGGCGCGGATTTGAGCACTCACTGCGGCAACGTGAACGGCGTGTACTCGTACAACCAGATCCTGAGGGTCACCGAGGTCTGGGGGGCGTACGTCGGCGAGTAGACGAAAGGCCGAGTCATTCCATGCCTTTACATGGAGCCTGGCACCGATGACCCGACTCCTCTTGCTGGTTGCAATGACCCTGGCCTCGGTCGCCCGCGGCGCCGAACCTGGCACCAGGGCCACCGAACCTGGCACCAGGGCCACCGAACCTGGCACCAGGGCCACCGAACCTGGCAC
>CAZAIE010000346.1:3859-7228 GCA_964485035.1 uncultured Myxococcaceae bacterium
CAGGGCCATCGAACCTGGCACCAGGGCCACCGAACCTGGCACCACCGCCATCCCCATCTCGGAGTTCAAGCTGGTCGAGAGCGAGTCCGGGAACGTGGACTACTTCTCGCGCATCGAGGATCCCCAGGGCGACTACCTTCGCGCTTCGTACAAGCCGCCCTACAAGACCGCCCTCTACGCCTGGGCCACGCCGGAGCACCGCCGACGCTCGGTCGCCAAGGTCCGCTGGAAGTGGCGCGCGATCACCTTTCCCAAGGGTGGCAACGAGTGCACCAAGGACAAGGGCGACTCCTCCGCGGTCGTCTACCTCACCTGGCGGCGCGCGCTGCGCTGGTACACCCTCAAGTTCGTCTGGAGCCCCGAAGCCCCCAAGGGCGCCGTCTGCGCCAGCCGCCGCAACCCCTTCTTCGCCCAGGACACCATCGTGGTCGAGAGCGGCGGGCCGCTCGGCGAGTGGCGCACGGTCGAGCTCGACCCAGACGCCGAATTTCGCAAGCACTTCGAGGACGGGGATGCCACGGCAAAGGTCCCTGATTTCGGCGGCATAGGTCTCATGACAGACGGCGACCAGACCCAGAGCCCGAGCTGTGCGGACTACGGCGGCTTCGTGGTCACCTACCGCCAGTCGGTGAACTGACTCACTCACCACGATGATCTGGTGCTGTGCGGGCAATCAGAAGCCGTGCGCCCGGCTGCGGTCCATCCAGCGCTGCCCCAGGCGCAGCAGCCCGAAGATCGCGCTGAGCAGGATCACCCCCACGATGACGAAGGAGACATACCCGAACGGCCAGACCATGCACTGGTCGGGCACGAAGGGAACGGCGGTGGTGTTGTGGGGCCCGAAGTACATGAAGTTCGCATCGAAGGCCCAGTCCACGACGAGGATGACCAGCGACCAGAGAAAGAGCCCCACGGCCGAGCGCGCGAAGTACCGGAGGTCGTAGCGGAAGGCTCCCGTGAGGAAGTAGAGCAGCGGGAGCAGGAACAGGTAGTAGTGGCCGACCAGGTAGTGCCAGAACATGAACTTGTCGAAGCTCTGCCCCTCCAGGTTCAGGTTGGCGAACGAGATGAAGCCCGAGGCGATCGCCCAGAGCGAGATGAACTTGAGCAGGTCCTCACGCCTGAGCAGCACCAGCACGGCCAGGGCGATCTTCAGCGTGGAGCAGAGGTGGAGCGGGATGCGCTCGTATCCCGGCTCGAAGGGGTAGATGAACTTGAGGGCGTAGGACGTGGCCTCCGCCAGCAGCACGACGAGCGCTGCCCCGACCATCAGCCTGCGGTTCTCGCGGACCCGTTCGAGCGCGCCACGGAAGACAATCGCCAGCACCACCAGCCCGAGCAGGATCACGTTCAACGCGAGGTGCCCGGCTCCACCCATTGCGAAGAGCCTGCTGGTCCCTGCGTTCGGGTCGAAGAAGTCCAAGCGTGCCTCCATCCCCTCGCAAGGTTCCCATGCAATGGCCGAACCGCACTCCCCCCCGAGGAAGTCGCGCTCGTGGCCGGGCGGATCTTGCACAACTTGGGCAGGCTCCTGCGCACCCCCCCCGAGGTGCGCACGAGGGTTCCGCTTGCCGCTCTAGGTCCGAGGAATGCATTGGGATCGCGAGGGACACTTGGGGGAACCGCCATGCGCCCGTGGGTGATGACAGCTCTGGTGGTCGCGCTCGCGCCGATGCTGGCGTTCGCCGAGCCGCGGCAGTGTCTGGGGCGGGGAAGCTCGCAGTGGCTCGTGGACGAGACCCTGAACGTGCTCGTCAACCCCGAGGCGTTCGAGAACCAGCTGCGCGCGAACGGCTGTTACAAGCTCACGGACCGACCAGGGATCCTCTTCGACTTCGCCCAGTTCGAGGCTGGGTTCTTCTCGTATCTCTCGCCCGTGTACGTCCACCTCGGGACCTACGCCAGCCTCACGCCGCTGTCGTTCCTGCAGATACGAGCCGACGTGGCGGGCCTGGTGATCTGGCCGCTGCCCCTGGATGCCGCGGGCTACTTCGACCTGCCCGGATACACGCACGCCGTCCCCGACACGCTCCTGCCGGCCTCGCGGGCACGCTCCGCGCTTGGCCTCAACGCGACCCTCACCGTCACCCTGCAGGGAGCGATCGGCCTCACCAGCTGGCTGGAGCTGCAGGCCTCGAACGCGCTCGCGGCGGACTACTTCTACGTCGGCGACCGGCCCTACTACTTCAACCAGCGCCGCGACATCGTGCTGCGGCAATCGGACTGGCTGGTGAAGAACACCGCGTTCCTGGTGGCCGAGCTGCGAGCCTCGCCTGGCCTCGCGGTGCGGGTGGGGCCATCGACGACCTCACCTTCGTACCGGGCTCGGGCGAGCTGGAGAACCAGCTCTTCGGGTTCCTCTCGGTCCCCATCCGCCGCGACGCGGACCTGCGCGACATCGAGCCCTTCGTCCGCGCCGGGGTCTACACCGCGCACGGCTGGAGGCAGGGCTTCACGCTCATCGGAGGCATCAGCCTCACCTGGGCGCTGCCCATGGAGCGCCGGGCGCCATGAGCCTTGGCCTCGCTCCGTCAGGGGCGTGAACGCAACTCTCTGTTCCCCGTGGTTCCGCCCGGGACGTCGGCCCCGAGCGAGAACCCGACTCAGCAGGAGTTGCTACTCGAGGACCGTCACCTTGTTCATCTTCACGGGCGTGATCGGCCGGTCTTCGCCGTCGGTCCGCGTCTTCTCGATCTTGGTGACCACGTCCATGCCCTTGATGACCTTGCCGAACACCGGATGCTTCGAGGGGCCGGGCGAGAACCAGTCGAGGTACGCGTTGTGGACGGTGTTGACGAAGAACTGGGAGCTGCCGCTGTTGGGCTCGCCGGTGTTCGCCATCGACAGGGTGCCCGGCTCGTTCGACAGCTTCGCGTTCGCCGGATGCTCGTCCTGGATCGGCCCGTCGGGGCCGTCGCCGGTGCCGGCGCGCGGGCTCTTCGGATCGCGACTGAAGGGGCAGCCGAACTGCAACATGAAGCCGTTGATGACCCTGTGGAAGTGGAGGCCGTCGTAGAAGCCGCTCTTCGCGAGCTTGAGGAAGTTGCCGGCCGTGAGCGGCATCTTGTCCAGGTAGATCTCCGCCTGGAAGGTGCCGAGGGAGGTTTCGAACTGGGCGATGGGGTTGGGCATGGAGGCATTCTGCCCGGGGAGACGCCGTCCGCAAGAGGCACGGCAACGGCTTCGAGACGCGGCCGACACGGCCAGGCCTCCTGGCCCCCAGTTTCACCCTCCTCCCAACAACCCCTCGACCTTCCCAGTCGGAGCTCGGGCCGATCAGAACGCGCCGGACACCGCCACTCCGCCCCCGCCCGGACCCAGCGCGATGTTCACCCTGGGACCGTCGCTGGTGGAGGAGAGGAGCAGTCC
>CAZAIE010000347.1:0-7212 GCA_964485035.1 uncultured Myxococcaceae bacterium
ACCTGATCCAGCTCGCCGGTGCCGATCTGTCCCATCGCGCCGAAGAAGACGCGCATCGCCACCGCGAAGCCGGCGGCCTTGGGCGCCACCGAGAGGAACGCGGTGAACGGCGTGGGCGAGCCCTCGTACACGTCGGGGCACCACATGTGCCAGGGCACGCTCGCCACCTTGTAGCCGATGCCCGAGAGCACAAAGAGCATGCCCACCAGCAGCATCACCTTGCCGCCCGCCTGCGCCAGCAGGACCTTGTTGTTGTTGAGCTGCGAGCCGAAGGACCCCAGCGCCCGGCCCATGGAGTTCAGGTCGGTCGTGCCCAGGGCGCCGTAGAAGTAGCTGATGCCGAAGAGCATCACGGCCGAGGCCACCGCGCCGTAGATGACGTACTTCAGCGCCGCCTCTGCCGCCTTGCGGTCGTGGCGCCGGTAGCCCGCGAGGATGTAGCTGACGATGGAGACCATCTCCAGCGACAGGTAGACCATCAGGAAGTCGACCGACGCGGCCATCAGGTTCATGCCCAGGCACATCGCCAGGAGCAGCGCGAAGTACTCGCCCAGCCGCGCCGGGACGATCTCCCGGGATGGCACGGCCATCACCACCGCGATCGCGGTGGCGGCCAGGAAGAGCCACTTGAAGAAGATGGCCAGGCTGTCGTGGACCAAGAGGCCCGAGAAGAGGACGTGCGCGTCGGCGCCGCCCAGCATCAGCGTGGAGGCCGCCGCCGCGAAGAGCGTGGTCAGCGTGAGGCCGGTGAGGACCTCGACGCGGCGCTCGCTGCCCCGGACCAGGATGTCGGCGATGAACACCGCCAGCACCCCGAGGGTGAGCACCAGCTCGGGCCAGAAGTAGCGCAGGCTGTCGAGGTTCGCCTGCTGGAGTTGGGAGAGCGTTTCCAAGTGAGTCCGCCTCGCGCCTTTCGGCCTTGAGACAATTCGCTGCGCGTGCCGCCGTCCTGCCGTCCGCTAGACCTTCACGTGCGACACGAGCTCGGCGAGCGAGGTCTTGACGATGTCCAAGATGGGGTGCGGGTAGAAGCCGAAGACGATGACCAGCACCGCCAGCGGGTAGAGCGTGAGCCGCTCGCGCCAGCACAGGTCCGGGGTGTGCGCGTACTTGGGGTTCAGCGCGCCCAGGAACATGCGCTGGATGGTCCACAGGTAGTACGCCGCGGTGATGATGACGCTGGTCGCCGAGATGATGGTCAGCGCGGTGAACACCGGGAACGCCCCGGCGAAGACCAAAAACTCGCTCACGAAACCCGCGAGGCCAGGCAGGCCCAGCGAGGCGAAGAAGGCGAGGCCCATCACGCCGGAGTACTCGGGCACCACCTTCGCGAGCCCGCCGAAGCCGTTGATCTCGCGGTGGTGCGCGCGGTCGTAGATGACGCCGGCGATGAGGAAGAGCATCGGGCTGATGAGGCCGTGGGTCCAGAGGTTGAGCACCGCGCCGTTGATGCCCTGCGGGGTGTTCGCCGCCATGCCCAGGAGGCAGAAGCCCATGTGCGAGACCGAGGAGTAGGCGATGAGCTTCTTCAGGTCCTTCTGCGCCATGCACACCAGCGCGGCGTAGACGATGTTGATCACGCCGAACACCGCGACCACGTACGCCAGGTCGCCGCTGGTCTGGGGGAGCATCGCCCAGTTCACGCGGAGCATGCCGTAGATGCCCATCTTCAGCAGCACGCCCGCGAGGATCACCGAGATGGGCGTGGGCGCCTCGACGTGCGCGTCGGGCAGCCAGGTGTGGAACGGGAACATCGGGACCTTGATGGCGAACCCGATGAAGAAGGCGATCCACACGGCGACCGGGAAGCTCAGGCCGAGGATGGTGAGCGGGACCTTCGTCCAGTGGCCGAGCTGGCCCAGGCGGATCCACTCGAGCATGTTGAAGGTGTGGGTGGTGGCGGTGCCGTCCACCAGCGTCGAGCCGGGGCTCTGGTAGTACATGCCGATGATCGCCAGGAGCATCAGCACCGAGCCGGCGAAGGTGTAGAGGAAGAACTTGATCGCCGCGTACTCCTTGCGCGGCCCGCCCCAGATGCCGATGAGGAAGTACATGGGGAGCAGCATCAGCTCCCAGAAGACGTAGAAGAGGAACATGTCCAGCGAGACGAACAGGCCGATCATCCCGGTCTGCAGGAGCAGCAGCATCGCCATGTAGCCGGGGACCTTCACCTCGGAGAAGTGGACGTGCTTCTCCTCGCCCTCGTGCTCCTCCGCCTTGAAGCCCCACCAGGGCACCGAGGCGATGGCCGCCACGAACGAGACCAGGACGGTGAGGATGACCAGCGAGATGCTGATGCCGTCCACGCCGACGAAGTACTCGATGTTGAACTGCTTGATCCACACGAAGTGGTGAACGAACTGCACCCCGGCCGTGCCGTCGAACTTCGCCCAGAGCCAGATGCCCAGGCCCAGGTTGACCGCCGAGGCGGCGAGCGCGATGGCCCGCGAGCCCTGCTTGACGAGGCCCTCCCCGAGGCCCGCGAAGAAGCGCAGCGCGAGCAGTCCGAAGATGGCCGCCACGCCGAGGAGCGGCGTGAAGGTCATCCAGGTGAGCAGGTGGCTGGTGGTCTGCATGTCGTCCTCTGCAAGGTGCTGCGGAAGTTCGAAGAAGGGGCTCGCCGCGTCCTAGAAGAGCGCGCGCAGGGCGAAGGCGATGACGTCGGCGCCGCCGTCGAGCAGGTAGGTCACGCCGATGACCAGCAGGGTCCCGGCCAGGATTCCGTAGAGGTAGGTCTGCAGCCGCCCGGTCTGCAGGGCCCGCACCTGCTGCCCGAACCCGAGCACGAGCCGCCCCACCAGGTTCACGAGGCCGTCGACCACGTACTTGTCGACCGCGCCCTCGATGACCGCCAGGGCCCGGCCGAGCGAGCCCACGCCGTTGACGATGCCGTCGAGGATGGTCTGGTCGAACCAGGCCAGCGCCTCGCGCAGCCAGGCGACGCCGGCGAGCACGGTCTTCGCGTAGATCTCGTCGACGAAGTACTTGTTGTAGACGACGTGGTGCAGCTTGGGCCACGCCTCGAGCAGGCGCGCCGGGGTGGTGCTCTTCGCGTCCTTGTAGAGCGCGCGGGCCAGGGCCCAGCCGCCGAGCGCGACGGCCACCGAGGCGAAGATGAGGGTCCACTCGACCCCTGCGCCGTACGGGACCTGGCGCGCCGCGGTGATCGCCGCGGCCGGCAGCGCCGGGGACAGCCAGTGCTCGAGCGCCGGGGTGGAGATGGTGCTCCAGTGGAGCAGGTGGCCGAGCGGCGCCCAGAAGCCGAGCCCGATGGAGAGGAAGCTGCCCACCGAGAGCGCGGCGAGCACCCACGTCATCGAGCGCGGGGCGTTGATCGGGGGTCCGCCGTGGTGGTCGTGCGCCTTGTCGTCCTCGTCCTCGTCCGCGTGGGAGACGTGGTGCGCGTCCGGGTCCACCGGGTGGTGGGGGTCGACCGCGTGCGCGGCGTGGCCGTGCGCGTCCGCTGCGGCGTGCGCGAGGTCACCGCGGTAGGTCCCGGTGAAGGTCATGTAGTAGCTGCGCCACATGTAGAACGCGGTGCCCGCCGCCGAGACCCAGCCCACGAGCCAGATGATCCACCCGGGGATGAGCAGGTTCCCGCCCGCGCGGAACGCGTTCCAGAGGATCTCGTCCTTGGAGAAGAAGCCGTTGCCCAGGAAGAAGATGGGCGCCGCGCTGATGCAGACGCACGCGTACAGGTAGGCCTTCTCGGTGATGGGCTGGACCTTCTTCAGGCCGCCCATCTTCAGCATGTCCTGGTTGTGGTGGCAGCCGTAGATGACCGCGCCCGAGGCGAGGAAGAGCGTGGCCTTGAAGAAGGCGTGCGTGAGCAGGTGGTAGAGGCCGGTCCAGTACGCGCCGACGCCGACGCCGATGAACATGAAGCCCAGCTGGCTCACGGTGGAGTACGCGAGCACCTTCTTGATGTCGTGCTGGAAGAAGCCGATGGTCGCCGCGAAGAACGCGGTCAGCGCCGCCACCACCGCGATGATCGTCATCGTCTCGGGCGAGAGCGCGAAGACGAAGTTCATCCGGCCGATCATGTAGACGCCAGCGGTGACCATGGTCGCCGCGTGGATGAGCGCAGAGACCGGGGTCGGGCCGGCCATGGCGTCGGGGAGCCACACGTAGAGGGGCAGCTGCGCGCTCTTGCCAGTGGCGCCGATGAAGAGCCCCACGCCGATGACCGCGAGGATGTGGATGTTCCACAGGCGGATGGCCGCGAGCGCCTCCCCCACCCCGCCGGTCGTGAACTGGTCGCGCAGTTCGTGGAACGACAGCGTCGGGAACGCGCCCGGCACCGGCCCGAAGCTCCCCGCCAGCGCCCAGAAGAGCGCGAACATGCCCACCAGGAAGCCGAAGTCGCCGATGCGGTTGACCACGAAGGCCTTCATGCCCGCCTTCGCCTTGTCCACGTCCTCGTACCAGAAGGCGATGAGCAGGTAGCTCGCCAGGCCCACGCCCTCCCAACCGAAGAACATCACCGCCAGGTTCTCGCCCATCACCAGGAGCAGCATCGCGAACACGAACAGGTTTAGGTACGCGAAGAACCGCCAGTACGCCTTCTCCTTGCCCATGTAGCCGGTGGAGTAGACGTGGATGAGCGTGCCGATGGTGAGGATGATGAGGGTCATCATCATCGACAGCGGGTCGAGCGAGAACGCGAGGTCGAGCCGGAAGCCGTTGCCGGTGTCCAGCACGTTCCACAGCACCTGCCGGAAGAAGCGGGTCTCCGCGGGCTGGCCGACCATGGAGACGAAGCAGGCCACCGCCACCAGCCAGCTCGCGCTCACCGCGCCGATGGAGATGGCGTGGACGGCCCGCTTGCCCAGCGCCCGCTGGATGCGGGTGCCGAACAGGGCGTTGAGCACGAAGCCGACGAGCGGGAACAGCGGGATGAGGTAGAGCCAGTCGTGCCGCTGCGGCACGAGCGTCACCACCCCGTGCGCGGGCGCGGCGTGGCCGGTCGCGGCGAGGAGGAGCTGGGCAAGATCCACGGGCAGGTTCATGTCGGGTCTCGTGCCGTCACTCGCGCAGCGTGTCTGCCGCGCCGACGTCGATGGTCTTCAGGTTCTGGTAGATGCCCAGGATGATGGCCAGGGCCACCGCCGCCTCTGCTGCCGCGAGCACGATGGCGAAGAGCGCGAAGACCTGGCCGGTGAGCACCCCGCCCTGGAAGTGGTTGAAGGCCACGAAGTTCAGGGTCGCGGCATTCAGGATGAGCTCGATGCCCATCAGCATGCCCACGGCGTTGCGGCGCGTCAGCACGCAGAACATGCCCAGGGAGAAGAGGATGGCGCCGATGACGAGGTAGTGCGGGAGGCCGATGTACATGTCAGTCCACCTGGTCCGGCTTGATCTCCTTGCGGGCCACCACCACCGCGCCGATGAGCGCAGCGAGCAGCACCACCGAGGCGATCTCGAAGGGCAAGAGGTACTTGTTCAGGAACAGGTCGCCCAGCGTCTCGGAGGTGGGCAGCAGCGGCGGCGCGGGCGCCCAGCGGGCCCGCCAGGGCGCGGCCACCGAGACGAAGATGAGCAGGGCGGTGGTGGCCGCCGTCGCCAGCGTCGCGGGCAACAGCCCCATCGCCGGGTTGGAGAGCTTCACCTGCTGCAGCCGGCTGGTGAGCATCACCGCGAAGAGGATGAGCACCAGCACGCCGCCCACGTAGATGAGCACCTGCGCCACGGCCAGAAAGTCCGCGGAGAGGAAGACGTAGAGGCCGGCGATGCCCAGGAACGCGCCCAGCAGCGAGAAGCTCGAGTAGACGATGTTGCGGCTGAAGGCGACGCCCGCGGCGGAGCCGATGGTCAAGAGCGCCAGCGCCCAGAACACGGCGGCGACCACCGGCGAGGTGGGGACGGGCACCGGCGCGGCGGCGAGCGCCACCTCGGGCGCCGTGACGGCCGCGGTGACCAGCCCGGCCAGGGCGAGGCGGGAACAGGTTCGGTTCATGGGTTCGTTCCGTCCGTCTTCTCGGGCGTCTGCTCCGGCGCCGCGGGCGGCGGGGGCGGCGCCGGGGCGTCCCACTTCTTGAGCTGCGCGTTGAGCAGCTCGCCCAGCACGCGCCGCGGGTAGGACTCGCCCTTCACCACCTTGTAGACCGGCACCGGCTGCAGCGGGTCCACGAAGCGGAAGGTGAGGTTGTCCACCTGCGTCATCGCCGACTCGAACTCGCGCGTGTGCTGCAGCGCCCCGGTGGGGCACGGCTCCACGCACAGCCCGCAGAACATGCACTTGGCGATGTCGATGTCGAAGCGCACCAGCAGCCGCTGCTTGGGGTTCGCGGGGTCCTTGTCCACGCCCACCGCGATGCACTCGATGGGGCAGGCGCGCTCGCAGGCCTGGCACCCGGTGCAGATGGCCGGGTCCACCTCGAGGAAGCCGCGGTACCGCGGCGGGAGGGTGTCCTTCACCGGCACGTCCACGCGGTCGGGGTACTGCACCGTCATCGGCCGCCGGAACAGGTGCGAGAAGGTCACCGTCAGCCCGGCCCAGAAGCTGGTCACGGTGTCGCGGATGTTCGCGAAGTACTCGCCAGGCGTCGTCGTCGCCATCGCCGCTCCTACCAGTTGCTCAGGTCGACCCGGTCGCCCACGAGCCGGATGTTCCGGAAGACCTGCTTCATGAACAAGACGAACGGCACCACGCCCGCCACCAGGAAGAAGACCATGCGCGCGGCGACCACCATCCGCGGGTCCAGGCCCGAGGCCGTCACCAGCCACTCCGAGGCGGCGGTGAGCACCACCAGAACCATCGCGATGGGCACCAGGTACTTCCAGCAGAGGGACATCATCTGGTCCACGCGGATGCGCGGCAGCGTCCAGCGCAGCCACATGATGAGGTTGGTCATCGCGAGGATCTTGAGGAAGCAGAGGGCCCCGCCCAGGACTTCCAGCTTCCAGCTCCCGCGGATGGCCTCCGCCGCGACCCCGGGAATCTGCCAGCCGCCCAGGAACAGGATGGTCGCCAGCGCGCTCATCACATAGAGGTTGCCGAACTCGGTGAGGAAGAAGATGGCGAAGCGCATGCCCGAGTACTCGGTGTTGAACCCGGCCACCAGCTCGCTCTCGGCCTCGGGGAGGTCGAAGGGCGTGCGGTTGCCCTCGGCCAGCGAGGCCACCAGGAAGATGAAGAACGCGGCGAAGGCCATGGGGTTGGCGAAGAGCGCCCAGTTCCACGGCCAGCCGCCCTGGGTGAAGACGCCCAGG
>CAZAIE010000348.1:0-7210 GCA_964485035.1 uncultured Myxococcaceae bacterium
CGTAGGGGAAGACGTTCTCCACCTTCTCCACGCCCGGCTCGATGTCGCGGGGCACGGCGAGGTCGACGAGGAACAGCGGGCGCCAGTGCCGCGCCCGGATGGCCGCTTGCAGCATGGCGACGGTGAGGACGGGCCTGGGCGCCGCCGTGGAGGTGACCACGATGTCCGCCTCGACCAGGAGCTGCGGGAGTTCAGCCCAGGCGAGCGCCCTGCCGCCCACGCGGGACGCCAGGTCCTCGGCGCGCGCCAGGGTGCGGTTGGTCACCAGGATGCGGGAGCTGGCGCTGGCCAGGTGCTTCGCGGTGAGCTCGCTCATCTTCCCGGCGCCCACGAGGAGCACGGTCCGGCCGTCGAGCCCGCCGAAAATCTTCCGGGCCAGCTCGACAGCGGCCGAGGCCATCGAGACCGGCGCCGAGCCGATGGCCGTCTCGGTGCGGACGCGCTTGGCGGTGGAGAAGGCCGCCTGGCAGGCCCCGGTGAGAGCGCCCCCCAGGCTCCCCGCCTCCTGCGCCAGGGCGAAGGCCTCCTTCACCTGCCCCAGGATCTGCGGCTCCCCGAGGACCATGGAGTCGAGGCTCGCGGCCACCCGGAAGAGGTGCCGCAGCGACTCTCCGGCCCGACGCTCGTAGAGGACCGGGGCCACCGCCGGCCCTGCCCGCTGGACCAGCCAGCCCTTGACCACTTCGGCGGCATGGGGCTCCCCGTAGACGTAGACCTCGACCCGGTTGCAGGTACACACCAGGAGGCACTCCTCCACGCCCGGGAGCGCCCGCAGACTGGAGAGCACACCCGGCAGCTCGGCGGTGGGGATGGCCAGCCGCTCGCGCACCTCCACCGGCGCCGTCCGGTGTGAGAGGCCGATGAGCGTGAAGTCGCGGAGGGCCTCGGCCATGGCTACTGGAAGTCCCCCGTGTGCAGCCCCACCGGGAACAGCTTCAGCCCGATGAAGGAGCCGAAGAGGACCAGGAAGCCGAGCATCGTCAGCAGGGCGGCGCGTCGCCCCCGCCACCCGGCGAAGAGGCGAGCATGGACCAGGCCGGCGTAGACGAACCATCCCACCAGCGAGAGCGTGAGCTTGGGGTCCCACCGCCAGTAGTCGCCCCAGGCCTTCTTCGCGAAGAATGCCCCAGAGACCATGGTGATGGAGAGGGCGACGAAGCCCCACTTCATGAGGTGGTCGCTGATCTCGTCGAGCTGCTCCAGCGAGGGGAGGCGGGCGAAGAGCATCCCGAACCGCTTCGCCTTCATCTGCCGCTCGAGCAGCAGGTACGCCAGCGCGACCCCGGTGGAGAGGGCCAGCAGGGCGATGCCGGCAAAGGCCACCACCACGTGGACCGGCATTCCCGCCAGCTTCACCGCCTCGGGGACCGGCGCCGGCTGCCCTGGGAGGATCACCGCAGGGAGCACGACCGCCGCCACCAAGGGCATCGCGAACACACCCAGCACCGGGAGCCGGTACCAGCGCTCGACGACCAGGAACGCCCCGACCAGGAGCCACCCGAAGAGCGAGAGGGCCTCGCCAGCGTGAGAGATGGGGGTGTACCCGCTGCGCACGAACCCCTGGAGGACCACCGCGGCGTTGAGGGCGAACCCGGCGCCAGCGCACAGCTTTGCGGCCAGCGCGACCCGGGCGTTCGTGCGGACGAAGTAGGCCACATAGAGCAGGGCGCTGGCCAGGTACAGATGGCTCGCCCAGCCGAGCAACGCGTTGCCCATCCACACCCCCGGACGGAGAGAGCGAGGCCCTCCGCGATGTTCAGGAGAGCTTGTCGAGCAGGAGCTGCGCCAGCGCAGCAGCCTCGGGGTTCTTGCCGTCCCGCGCCCCGGAGGGAGCAGGGGCCGCACCCTCTTCGGCGATCCACCCGGGCTCGACGAAGTAGACGGTCTCACCCAGGATGACCGAGGTCATGTAGTGCTCGGCCCCACCAGCGCGGACGTCCTCGTTCCGGATCACCTTGCCGGACCAGCCCGGGGTGTCGGTGCCCGACTCGACCTTCACGAAGTGGATGCCCTCGTGCATCGGGTACTCCTGGCGGTTGGCCAGGTCCACGAGCCGGTCGGCCTGGAGGTCAGCCTTGCCCTGGTCCATCCAGGCATCGAGGGTCGCTTGGGGAATGAATCGCAGCAGCATTGGGCGGGTACCGTAGCACGTGGGGAAAGCGGGGGTGAAGGCGAAGCTGCTCAGGGTTTTTCGAGGAGGTGCACGATGTTGTTCAGTGCACGGTTCGCCTCGGCGTAGCGGCCGTCGGAGTAGGCCCTGGTCATGTCCTGCAGCAGGCGGTTCACCTCGTCCTTCACGCCCGGCTTGCGGACCTGGCGCTGCAGCGCGTCGACCCGCTTCGCCTTCTCGGAGACGAACGCCCCGTCGATGGAGATGCCGTTGACCGCGGCCTCCACCTGCTCCACCGACTCCAGCGCCTGGGCGAGGTCGCCCTTCTGGAAGTTCGCCGCGTCCCGCAAGGCCTTCTGCTTCGCCGCCGGGAGGTCGCTGGCGAGCAGGCCCTTGGAGGCCATGGCCCCGAGGACCGCCTTGTACGCCCTCTCCACGGCGCCCTTGTTGAGCCCGGGGCCAGCCTGCACACGAGCCGGGGCAGCGGCGCACGCCGAGTCGCGCTTGGCGAAGTCGGACTCCCTCTGGGCGAGTCCGCGTTCCCGCTCCGCGAGCGCGGCCTCCCGCTCCGCGAGCGTGCGCTCCCTCGAGGCGAGGTCCTTCTCCCGGCCGACGACCTGCCCGCTCACCTTCGCCAACTCCGCACTCGCCGCCGCTGCGGCAGCGACCGACCCCCCCGCCCTCTCCGGAGCCGCAGCCACCCGCGCCGCCGGGTCGGCAATCACCTTCTGCAGGAGGCCGTCGCGCTCCCGCGCGAGAGCGTCCCGCTTGGCGGCCATCTCCTCCTGCTCCCGGACCAGGCGGATCGCCTGGCGCAAGAGCTCCGCCGACTGCGGGTCGCCCGCCTTCTCGCCCTTGACGGCGTCCAGCTTCTCCAGCTCCTTGCGCAGTCGGTCGCGCTCGGCGTCGATGGTCTTGCGCTGCTCGTTGAGCTTGGCCTCCTCGGCGGCGATGCGGGTCTTGTCTGCCTCGACCACGATGGTCAGCTCGTCGTCGCCCTTCCGGGCCTGCGGCTTCTCGTCGCACGCGGCGAGCAGGCCCGCGCAGGCGACGAGGAGGGGGAAGAACCTGGTGCACTGGCGCATTGCGTTGCCTCGCGTCCGTCTCAGCCGCTGATGCCGACGATCTCGTAGACCCAGACCGGAATGGTCTTGCCCTTGACCTGGACCGGCTCCCTCGCGCGCGACTGCACACGGTCGCGAACCTTCTCGTGGGTCGCCTGGGAGACGAGGATCTCGCCCTCCCGCGCCAGCGCCTCGAGCCGCTGGGCGAGGTTCACGTCGTCGCCGATGACCGTGTACTCCATCCGCCGCTCGGAGCCGACGTTGCCGGCGATGGCCGAGCCGGTGTTGATGCCGATGCCAATGGCCACCGTGGCCAGGCCCGCCTCCCGGCGCCGGTGGTTGACCGCCGCCACCGCCTGTTCGATCTCCACGGCGGCGCGGACCGCGCGCATCGGGGCGTCGTCGACCGCGAACGGCGCCCCGAAGATGGCCATCACCGCGTCGCCGATGAACTTGTTGATGGTCCCGTGGTGCTTGAAGACGACCTCGATGATCGCCTCGAAGTAGTCGTTCAGCATCGCCACCACCTCCCGGGGCGAGAGCCGCTCGGAGATGGAGGTGAAGCCACGGATGTCGAGGAAGAGGACGGTGACCTCGCGCAGCTCGCCCTTCAGCTCGAGGTCGCTGCGCTCGGTGAGGATGCGGGCGGCGACGTCGTCCGACACGTAGCGAGCCAGGGTGTTCTTGAGCCGCTCGCGCTCCTTGAGACCATGGACCATGTCGTTGAAGGCGCGGGCCAGCAGGCCCACCTCGTCCCGGGAGGCGACGGTCACCGTCTCCCAGGTTCCCCGCTTCGCCCGGTCCATGGCGGCGACCAGGTCGTTGAGCGGGCGGGCGATGCGCCGGGCCAAAAACCACGCGCCGGCCACGGCGCACAGCAGCGACAGGCCGAGCACGAAGGCCGACGACGCCAGCCTGGCGCGCAGCTCGCGGTCGAGCCCGAGGGTGGAGAACCCCAGCTCGATCTCCTCTTCACCCCCGTCGCCCAGCTTGAGGCGGACCCGCTTCACGACCAGCCCCCGCCTGGCCCCGGAGTCGAGCGTATAGAGGCGCTCCAGGGTCTTCGCGGGGTCCGCCCGGAAGGACTCGACGAGCTCGGGAGCCAGCGGGGACAGCCGGTCCGCATGCACGACCGACCCCTCGAGCCGGGGCACGCCGTTCCGGGCGCGCACCACGTAGGCGAGGTCCGGGTGCATCGCCGGATGCGTCAGCACGCCTGCGTTCACCGCGCCGCTCATGCCCAGCATCGCCTGGATCTGGTGGTACTGCTCCTCGCGACTCCGGCGCTCCTCGAGCGCCGGCCGAAGCACGGCGAAGTACCAGACGGCGCTGCAGGCGCAGGCCACCAGCACCACCGCGAACGCGCCGATCTTGAGGCGCAGGGGGAAGCGAGCGTCCACTGCCGCCTAGTACCCCATCAGCTTCTCTTCACCCGGCAGATCGATGTACCAGAGGCCGTCGCGGCCCTTCTTGAAGGTCCACGAGAAGTACTCGTCGTCGATGTCATACGGGTTCTGTCCACGGATCTTGATGGTGTAGCTCAAGGTCCCGTTGACGATGCAGACACCGGTCTTCGACTCCCCGAAATTCTGGAAGTTGACGCTGAAGCTCTTGGTGCCCTTGTAGATTTCGCCCATGTACGCGTCCAGGCGCTCTGCGGTCCCAACCTTCTTCTTGAACTCCGGGGTGAGCATCTCGAAGATGCCGCTCCAGTTGTGGTCGGTGAGCAGGGAGTAGTAGGACTTCGCGCTTGCCTCGCAGCTGTCCTTGGCGCCCTTGCACCCAGTGAAGGTGAGCACGGCGATGAGGAGGATCCGCCATCCACGCATGTTCCAGGCTCCTGTGCGGGGTCGTTGAAAACCTGCGGCACTATAGCAGGGGGAGGTCCGTCCAGCGGAAGGCACGAGGCTTGCTTTTCCCGACTTCATGCTCCCTGCGCTCGACCGTTCCGCTCCTCCCAGCATCATCCCCTCTTGGCGCCCTGGGGAGGTTCGCCACAACTCCAAAGACCGACGGGGACGTTCTCCCCAGCGACTCGAGACGCTCGACGACTCCGCCCTGGCTCGTTGGGCGGCGCAAGGACATCGGCGCGCGTTCGAAGCCCTCCTCCAGCGCTTCACCGGCCTCATCCGCCAGCTCTGCCTCTCGATCCTGAAGGACCCCGACGACGCTGCCGACGCCGTCCAGGCCACCTTCATCCGCCTTCACGAGCGACTCCCCAGCTACCGGGGCGAGGCGCCAGTGCGGGTCTTCGTGTCCCGGGTGGCGGTCCGGATCGCCATTGATCATCGCCGGCAACTGCTGCGCCGGGGCCATGGCGGAACACCGGCAGAAGCCACCTCGGACCCGAGGCCCCTGCCAGACGAAGCGACCTGCAGCAGGGAACTCGGCCGCACGCTGACGCGCGCATTCCAAGCACTCCCTCCCCGCTACCAGGCCATCCTCGAACTCCGAGAACTGGAGGGCAGAAGCTATGCCGAGATCGCCACTGCCCTGCAGGTGCCCCTGGGAACGGTGATGTCCCGGCTGTTCTACGCCAGGCGCGCGCTCCGGGACCTGCTGGGAAACGTCAGCGACGAGCCTTGGGGTCTGGCTCCTGCTCTGTCGCCTCGCGCAGCTTGAGCAGCCCGCGTGTCTCCACCTGACGGATCCGCTCGCGGGTGAGGTTCATGATTGCCCCCACCTCCTCGAGCGTGATGCCTCCCTTGTCCGCCACGTCGAGCGCACAGGTCTCCTCGAGCTCCCAGATCTCCTTGTCGGGGAAGTTGAGCTTGATGGAGCCCGTCTCGGGGTTCACGTCCAGGTAGAGATGGTGCTTGCACGCGACGAAGAGACAGGGCCGGGGCGAGCTGACGCACTCGGCGCGCGTCCGCGGGCGCGAGGTCTCGATCGTCTTGATCAGCTCGGCCTCCTCGGGGTCCATCAGGCCGAGCATCCGGCGACGCCGCAGGTCCCGGGCCATCTCCTTGCGGGACATGGTCTTCGAGCGGCGCGTCCCCTGGCGGCCCCCGTCGTCGACGGCCCCGACGAGGCGCTCATCCTGCTGGGGCTGCTCGGCATCGACTGGCAGTTGCTGCTTCGGCTCGTTCATGCCCCTCTCCTTCGCATTTCCGGTTCTGCCACCCGATCTGTTCGGGTGCGCTGTGCACGCGGCAGCGGCGCAGACACCAGCTTGCTCGCAATCAGGTGGAGCCGCGCGACGAGTTCCTTGGCGTTCCGCCGGACTTCCGACATCTCGCGCTCCAGGTTCCGCCGGAGTGTGGCCTCCAACGGCCTGCCACCGAGCGCCTGCTCGTGGCCATTCAACACACCTTCCAGCACCCGCTCCAGCTCCTCGATGCCGTTCCGATAGTAGACGAAGGACTGGCGGATCTCCTCAAGCGTCATCCCCTCGCCCATCATCTTCTTGATGAGGTTGATGCGCCGGACCGCGGTGACCGGGTACACGCCCTGGCTTCCCTGGTGCTTGCCCTTCCGCCCCACGCGCCGGCTGCGAGGCAGGAGCCCAACCTGGACGTACTTGCGGAAAGTGGCTT
The DNA here is from genome assembly GCA_964485035.1 of uncultured Myxococcaceae bacterium. Taxonomy (GTDB): domain Bacteria; phylum Myxococcota; class Myxococcia; order Myxococcales; family UBA5297; genus CAZAIE01. The sequence goes on from CAZAIE010000348.1 coordinate 6,711, forward strand.
CCGAGAGCCTCACGTCCAACGGCCTGAAGATCTCGATGATGCCTTGGACTGACAGACCGGCAGCATGATCCCGCTCGATCACGTCCAGCTCTTGTGGGCTGAAGTAGGTCATTCAGTGGAATCGTGTCTGCTGTCTCTGTGAACGATTCCTCGAAATACAGTCTATTCAATGTATCTGTCAAGCCGTGCCCACCTGCCTCGCAGGACGTGCGTGAGCGACGCTCAGCGAGCGGTGACGAAACGATGGGGATGGAGGCTTGCTCAGCGGACCTTCAACGACTCGACCATGCCCTCGACGAGAGTGGAACCGTCGGGTCGGACCTGCACTTCGACGTGCTGCTCACGGCCTGCTCCGTCGCGGAAATGCACGACGTGACGTCCTGCCGCGAGCCGACGCGTGAGGCGTGGAGACGCCTCCTGCTCGACGTTTCCGGTGAACGGCTCTGCATCCACCCAGACGTGGGCCCACGGCTCAACGTGCACCACGAGAATGCCGGGGC
>CAZAIE010000349.1:0-7200 GCA_964485035.1 uncultured Myxococcaceae bacterium
GCCCGCGGTGCTGGGCGTGAAGCCCCCGCGCGCGAGCGACCGCTGCACGGTGTTCATGGAGCAGGACGTGGCCCGGCTCATCCAGTCGGGGGCGACGCCCGAGCAGGCGCTGGCCGGGGTGATGGTCTCGGTCTGCAAGAACTACCTGAACCGCGTGGTCGGCAACCGCTACCGCAACCCCAAGAAGATCTTCTTCCAGGGCGCCACGGCGCGGAACCCGGCGCTGGTGGCGGCCTTCGAGCGGCTCCTCGGCGTCGAGGTGGTCGTCTCGCCCTACTGCCACGTGATGGGCGCCTTCGGGGTGGCGCTGCTGGTGAAGCAGGCCATGCAGGTCAGCCGCGCGCCGAGCCGCTTCCGCGGGTTCGACCTCGAGCACCGCAAGGTGGCCCTGCGCAAGGAGACCTGCCGGCTCTGCCAGAACGACTGCACCCTCACTTTCGCGGACATCGAGGGCGTGACGCACTCGCCCTCGTGGGGCTACCTGTGCGGCCGCGACCCGGACGAGGACAAGGTCCGGGTGAACCCCAACACCCGCTACCTGCGCGCGCGGCAGGCGCTGTGGCGCGAGGCGGGGAGGGTGGAGCTGCCCAAGGACGCGCCGGTCGTGGGCATCCCCCAGACGCTGGCGATGTACTCCTATCTGCCTCTTTGGCGGCGCTTCTTCGGCGAGCTGGGCTACCAGGTCCAGCTCTCGGGGAAGACGACGCCCGCCATCCGCGAGCAGGGCGACCGGCTGGCGAGCGCGGACTTCTGCTTCCCCGCCAAGGTGGGCATCGGCCACGTGGCGGCGCTGGCCAGCCGCGAGGGCTGCGAGTTCGTCTTCGTGCCCCACATGAAGAACACCGGCCACAGCGAGCACACCACCGGCACGGAGATTTGCCCGTACGTGCAGGGGCTGCACGCCTTCTCGCGCGCGGCGCTGGAGCTGAACGGCATCGAGGCCACGCGGCTCTTGTCCCCGTTCGTGGACCTGCGCATGACCGAGGACCAGATCGTCAAGACGCTCTCCGACGGCCTGTCCGCCCCGCTGCACCGCTCGGCGAAGCAGCTGCGCGCGGCGTGGCGCGCGGCGCTGCAGGCCCAGCGCGACTTCGAGGAGCGGCAGTACGCCGAGGGCGACCGGGCGCTGGCCGAGGCCCGCCAGCGCGGCGAGAAGCTCCTGGTGCTGGTCGGCCGGCCGTACAACACCTTCGACGACGGCATCAACCTGGGGCTGCCCACCAAGATCGCCGAGCGCGGCCGCCCGGTCCTGCCCATGGACCTGCTCCGGCCCCAGCTCCACCTGCTCGGTGACCGCTACAAGAACCTCTACTGGAGCTACGGCCAGAAGATCCTCGCGGCGCTCGAGCAGGTGGCGCGCGACGACCTCCTCGACGCGGTCTACCTCACCAACTTCTCCTGCGGCCCGGACAGCTTCCAGCTCAGCTACGCCGAGGAGATCATGGGGCCGCGTCCCTTCCTCGCCCTGGAGTTGGACGAGCACGGCGCGGACGCCGGCTACCTCACCCGCATCGAGGCCTTCTTCGATGTCCTCGACAAGCCGCGCCGCAAGCGCGAGTCGCGGCCCGAACCCAGCCGCAGCCCCTCGGACCCCAAGGGCCGGACCATCCTGGTGCCGCCCATGCACACCGTGGGCGCCCCGCTGTTCGCGGCCGCGTTCGCCCGGCACGGCTACGAGGCGCGGGTGCTGCCGGTGGAGGACCAGGAGGCCCTGGAGATCGGCCGGTCGCTCACGCGCGGGTCGGAGTGCCTGCCCGCAGCGCTGACCATCGGAGGGCTGGTGAAGCTCCTCCGCCAGGAGGGCGACGGCGACGGGCGTTTCATGTTCTTCATGCCCACCGCCGAGGGCCCCTGCCGCTTCGGCCAGTACTGCGTGCTGCACCGGCAGATCCTCGACCGCGAGGGCTTCCAGAAGGTGGGCATCCTCTCGCCCTCCTCGCTCAACGCGTACCAGGGCATCGACGAGGAGCTGCGCCGGTCGATCCTCAAGACCATCCTCGTCGCGGACATCCTGCTCAAGGCGCGCTGCCGGGTGCGGCCGTACGAGGCGAACCCCGGCGAGACGGACCGCGCGGTCGAGGCGGCGCTGGAGGAGGCGTCCGAGGCCATCGCCCGGGGTGAGCCGTACGAGCGGGTCGTGAAGCTCGCGGTCGGTCCCGTCGCCGCCGTGCCCCGCCGAGCCGACGCGAAGCCGCGCCCGCTGGTGGGCATCGTCGGCGAGATCTACGTGCGCAACGACCCCTTCGCGAACGAGTCGGTCATCGACGCGGTGGAGCGCTTCGGGGGCGAGGTCTGGATGACGCCGATGGTGGAGTGGATGCTCTTCACCTCCTCGCCCGAGAACTACGCGCAGGAGCACCCCACCACGGTGATGAACCTGGACAAGCTGGGGGCGCTGCTCAAGTTCCAGTGGCTCACCTACCAGGAGCACCGGCTCTACGCCGCGGCGGGGCCGCTGCTCGCCGAGCGCCACGAGCCGCCCGTGGGGCGGGTGCTGGCCTCGGCGTCGAAGTACATGCCGGTGAACATCGGCGGCGAGGCGACCCTCACGCTGGGCCGCGCCGTGGAGTTCGCCAGGCAGGGCGCCGCGATGGTGGTGAACTGTTCCCCCTTCGGCTGCATGCCGGGCGTGGTGGCGACTGCGCTCTTCCAGAAGATTGGCGCCGAGCTGGGGATGCCGATAGTCAACATGTTCTACGACGGCAACGGGAACCAGAACCGGCGGCTCGAGGTCTTCCTGAACAACGCCGTGAGGGGCGCGCGGGCCTGAGGCCCTCCAGGTGGGAGGTGCGCGACAATGCGCTTGAGCGCTGGAGCGTTGTTAGCTACATCTAACGGCGCTCCAGGTGCCCGCGGTCCGATGGGGATCGTCGGCCAGGAGTCTCCCCGCGGCCGGTTCCCTCCGGCGCGAGGATCCCGGACGACGAGGGAGGAGCGCGCAGGCATGAGGCGATGGGTTTGGGCCAGCTTCCTGGTAGCGACGAACCTGCTGGCGGCGACTGCACGCGCCACGGGCCCCGAGCCGCACTGGCACCCGGTGACCGCAGGCAGCATGGTCTCGACGACGGGGATGCTGACCGCGCCGGGGAGCCTGCTGCTCCAGCCCATGCTCTATGGCTCGCTCGAGCGCGGGAGCTTCGACGGCCGCGGCGCGCTGCTCCCGCTGGCGCCTGGCGAGTCGGCGCAGCTGCTCAGCCTGCAGTTCTTCGTGGAGTACGGTCTCGCGCAGGACTGGACGGTGGGGCTCACGCCCGGGCTCGCCTGGGCGCGGCGGACCACGGCCGACGCCTCGGCGAGCAGCGTCGGGCTCACCGACCCCTCTGTCTTCGTGCGCTACGGGCTTCAGACCGACGGCAACCGCCTGCTCCCCGAGGCGGCGCTGCTGCTCCTGGTGAAGGCGCCGCTGGGGGCCTACCAGCACCTGGACGAGCGCCGGCTGGGGACCGACGGCTTCGGCAACGGGGCCTGGGAGCTGGGCTTCGGCATCAACTTCTCGAAGGCGATCTGGCCGGTCTTCCTGCACTCCGACCTGCTGGTCTACGCGCCCATCGGCACCGAGATCGACGGGCTCCCGACCCGGTACATGCCCTGGTTCGCCTGGACCTTCACGGTGGAGCTGCCCCTCTTCGGGGACCGCTTCGTGCTCCTCGCCGAGGTCAACGGCCGGCACCAGGCGGACCTCGAGGAGGCGGGGGTGCGCGTCCCGGGGAGCCGGACCGACGACGTGACCCTTGGCCTCGGGGTCGAGTGGATCGCCTCGGACTCGCTCCAGCTCCTGCTGGGCTACCAGCGGACCCTGTGGGGCCGCAACGGCACCGCAGTGGACTCGCTGGTCTTGACCGTGGTGCCGGGCCTGTAGCTCGCAGCGCAGGAGGGCGCTTGGCCAACTCGCTGGTCACCGGTGCTGGCCTCGCCGTCCTGGCCGCCCTGACCTTTGGCGTGGCCACCCCCTTCATCCAGCGCTTCGGTCAGGGGCTGGGACCGTTCACCACTGCCTGCCTGCTCTACCTCGGCGCCGCGCTCGGGGCCCTTTCGAACCCGCTCCGGTCCAGCCGCGAGCCGACGCCGGGTTGGCCGCACGTCGGACGCCTTCTCGCCGTCGCGCTCTGTGGGGCCGTGGCCGCGCCCACCCTCTTCGCCTGGGGGCTCCAGCGGACCTCGGCCACCAGCGCCTCGCTGATGTTGAACGCCGAGGCGATCGTGACCGTCGGACTCGCCGCGCTGGTGTATCGCGAGCACGTGGGCCGGCAGGTCGCCCTCGCGGTGGGCCTCATGTTCCTGGGCGGTTGCCTGGCCGTCGTCGATGCCCAGTCCGCCGCCGGCGAGGGCGGCGTCGGGCTGGCGGCCATCCTGGGCGCGGTCTCGTGCTGGGCGATGGACAACACGCTGACCCGTCCGCTGGCCGACCTCGACCCGGCCGCCGTGGTGCGCGCCAAGGCGGGGCTGGGAGCGGGCCTGACCGCGGCGATGGCGCTCTCGTTCTCGGAACCCCTCCCCGGCGCGTGGCAGGCTGCGGGCCTGCTGGTCTGCGGCGTCACCGGGTACGGGCTGAGTCTGCGCTTCTACCTGCTCGCCCAGCGGCGGCTGGGGGCGGGGAGGACGGGCTCGGTGTTCGCGCTCGCGCCGTTCCTCGGCGCCGTGGCGGCCCTGGCCCTGGGCGATCGGAGTGCGGGCTGGGCGACGCTGGGGGCGGCGGCGCTGTTCGCAGCCGGCGTGGCGCTGCACCTCACGGAGCGGCACCGCCACGCGCACGTGCACGAGCGGCTGGTGCACGACCATGCCCACGACCACTCGGACGGCCACCACGACCACGCTCACGAACCGGGGGCCGGAGCGGGTGTCCACTCGCATCCGCACGAGCACGCCCCCGCGGCGCACTCGCATCCGCACGGGCCGGACCAGCACCACCAGCACCGGCACTGAGCCAGCTCAGTCCAGCTTCGCGAGCCACTCGGTGCGCCAGAAGTAGAAGCACATCCGCTGACACCCATCGGTCCAGCGCCGGTTGGAGCCGTCGCAGTAGACCCCCTCGAGCAGGACCAGGTTGCGCGCCTTGAGCAGCCGGGCGCGTGGCTCGTCGTAGAAGCGTTCCACGCGGCGGATCACCCGGTACTCGCGATCGCAGAACTTGTGCTGGCCGAGCCCGAAGCCGCAGCCCTTCAGCATGCCGCGCTCGTCGAGCGTCCGGCGGATCTCCTCGAGGCAGCGGACCCGGACGCGGTCGCCCTCGTAGAGGTCGGGCGCGGGCAGGACCAGGGGCGGTGGCCGGCTCGAGAGCCGGAAGGGCTTCAGCAGTTCCTCCACCTCCCGCTCGAGCCGCAGCCGATACCCGCGCGCCCTCCGGAGCAGGTACCAGGACCGGGGCTCCTCGAGGGTCGGTGGACCGCTCTGGAGCTGGCAATCGACTCCGAGGATCGGCTCGGTCATCACGCGCCTCCCATTCGACGGGAACGGGAGGCGCGGCGGCACGCATCCCCCTCACGAGGTCCGGACGGTCGAGAGATTCCCGGCCCGGCCCTCAGCGAGGGGGCGCGCGGTCCATCACCGGCCCTTGAGCATCAGCTCCAGGTCCTCCTGCAGACTCTGCAGGTCCTCCTCGTGCTCCACCTCCTGCGTGAGGATGGTGAGCGCGAGGTTGTAGGTGACGGGGTCCTTGTCCTTGGTCAGGTCCATGAGCTGCTTGTAGGTGGCGATGGCGCACTGCTCCCCGGCGATGTTCTGGGCGAGCAGGGTCCCCACCGCGGGGTCGCTGGGCGCGTCGTACTTGCACGGGCTGATCTCGTACCAGCGCTTGGGCTCCAGCGCCGGCGTGCCGCCGAGCTGGATGATGCGGCCGGCCAGCAGCTGCGCGTGGGCCAGCTCCTCGGTGGCGTGCAGGTTCAGCTCCGCGGCCACCGCGTCCTTCATGGGGCCCTTGATGAGCTTCGCGCCAAGCCAATACTGGTAGTACGCGAGCCACTCACTGGCATACGCCGCGTCGAGCAGCTTCAAGAGCTCGTTCACGTCCATCCCGATGATCGACCGACCCTTGGTTCCCACTGTGGCCTCCTGGAGTTGGGTTGCGCGCGGAGTATGCCACTGCGGGGCCTGCGTGGAAGGCGTCGGTCATCGGCAGGGCATCCCCCGCCTGGGAGATGCGCCGGCTTCCAGTTGTAGAAAGACTCCGAACTTCGTGGGTGGGAACGAATGAAAGTGACCAATCAGGAGCTGGAACAGCGGCTCGAGTCGTTCAAGGCGGCCGCGCGGCGGGCGGGCTTGAAGCTCACCCGACAGCGCCTGGAGATCTTCCGGGCGGTCGCCGAGAGCGCAGACCACCCGGACGCCGAGACGGTGCTGAAGGACGTGCGCGAGCGGCTGCCGGAGCTCTCGCTGGACACCGTGTATCGCACGCTCTGGGCCCTGGAGGACCTGGGGGTGGTGCACACCCTCGGTCCGCGTCGCGAGCGCACCCGCTTCGACGGAAACCTTGCGCCGCACCACCACTACGTCTGCATCCGCTGCGGCCTCACCCGCGACTTCACCAGCCGCGCCCTCGACGCCCTCTCTGCGCCCGAGGCCCACGACTTCGGCACCGCCGAGCGGACCTGCGTGGAGGTCCGCGGCGTCTGCCATGAGTGTGCAGCACCCGCCGGCGACCGGGCGGCCAACCCCGTAGTCGAGCGGCCCACGGGCCCGAAGAGGAGAGCGTGATGACCGAAAAGAAGCTGACCACCGTCGCTGGCGCCCCCGTTCCCGACAACCAGAACCTCATGACCGCCGGCCCGCGTGGCCCAGGACTGCTGCAGGACGTCTGGTTCCAGGAGAAGCTCGCCCACTTCGACCGCGAGGTCATCCCCGAGCGGCGGATGCACGCCAAGGGCTCCGGCGCGTTCGGTCACTTCACGGTCACGCACGACATCACCCGCTACACCAAGGCGAAGCTCTTCTCGGAGGTGGGGAAGAAGACCGAGGTGTTCGTGCGCTTCTCCACGGTCGCGGGCGAGCGCGGTGCGGCCGACGCCGAGCGCGACATCCGCGGCTTCGCGGTGAAGTTCTACACGGAGCAGGGGAACTGGGACCTGGTGGGCAACAACACCCCGGTGTTCTTCCTGCGCGACCCGCTGAAGTTCCCGGACCTGAACCACGCGGTGAAGCGCGACCCGAGGACCAACCTGCGCAGCGCGCGCAACAACTGGGACTTCTGGACCTCGCTCCCCGAGG